>JAKVCE010000517.1 GCA_022447405.1 Planctomycetota bacterium
ACGCCGTTCCTTTGGTTGTGCAGGCGCAGGGCGCGGTTGGAGGCGACCAGCTCCTCATCCCTGTACCCCCGCGCATGATCGAGGTGCAGGCAGATCGCGTTGTAACGGACATGCTTCGGCTGAACCCCAGCGTTCACGAGGCGGACCCCGAGCTCTCGGTCGAGGCCCCCGTACTGCATGCGCTCATCGAAGCCGTTCACCTTCAAAATGTCATCCCGCCAGGCGGCGGCGTTGGAGCCGCGGAATATGCAGTTTGTGAAGGTGAAGCGGTTCAGGAAGCGCGCCTGGCGAGCAGAGGCCCGGAGCTTCAGCGTCTTCTGTGAGCGGGGGAGGCCGTGCTCGCGCAGCCACGCCACGTCGAAGCAGCGCCCGCTCAAGATGTCATCCCGCTGGATGGCCTCGCTCGTCTCCATGGGCAGTCGGTAGTAGCTGCCTGAGACATAGCGGCCCCGCTCTGCGTTCTCAGCGTGAACTTCGAGGAAGTCCGCGCGTGGGATGCAGTCCCCGTCCGTGAAGACGAGGTAGTCGCTCTCCGATTGGAGGATGGCCTTGTTCAAGACCCGGCACTTCCTGAACCCGTCGTCTTTCTGCCAGACGTGTTCGAGCTGCAGGCCCGTCTCCGCTCGCATTTGGTCGATGAGTTCGGACGTCTCTGGCCCTGACCCGTCATCCGCGATGATGATCTTGAACGCGTCGAATCGCTGGCACGAGAAGCCCCAGAGCACCTTCTCCAGCCAAGCGGGAGAGTTGTAGGTCGTGAAGATGACGGTTAGATCATTCATGGGATGACCTCGGCTCGTGCAGTGGACCGAAGGGAGGCTGAGATCTCCTGGGCCTCAAGTGAGCCCAAGCCCGAGGACGCTCAGGTCCAAACTAGCGATTCGACGAGTCCGTAGGAACCGTGAGGGCGGCCCATCATCTGATGCGGTACCTTAGGAGGCTCAGATGAGCCCATGAGCACTACCCGCTTCCAATCCCAGGCCGCCGCCGTGGTCGACGCTGACGCGCCCAAGCTGCACGTCGTGACCTTCGGCTGCCAGATGAACAAGTACGACTCGCTCCTCGTAGAGGGGCGTTTCACCAAGCAGGGATATGTCACGACAGACAGCCTGAATGAGGCCGACGTCGTCCTGTTCAACACCTGCAGCGTGCGTGAGCACGCGGAGGAGCGCACCTGGTCATGGCTCGGGGAGCTGAAGCGCGCCAAGGAGACCCGACCGGACCTCGTCATCGGAGTCATGGGCTGCATGGCGCAGCGTGTGGAGGAGCAGGTGTTCCAGCGCGCCGGTCACGTGGACATCGTGGTCGGCACTCGCCGCTTCCAGCACCTCCCAGAGATGGTGGAGGAGCTCCGCGCTCGGAGAGAGGAGGGCGGTGCGAAGGCCGCGAGGCTCCTCGACACTAGCGGTGACGCTGGGGTCGAGGTCGACCGCGCGGGTGAGGATTGGGTCGGCGGCAACCACGGCTTCTTGGCGGTGATGCGCGGCTGCGACCTCAACTGCACCTACTGCATCGTCCCCACGACACGCGGGCGCGTCCGCTCCCGCGGAATCGAAGAGCTCGTCAGCGAGGCGCGCTGGATGGTGGAGCAGGGCGTGCAGGTCATCACCCTCCTCGGCCAGACCGTGAACTCCTACGGGGAGGACTTCCCGAAGCCCGGCCCAGGGGAGGCGAAGGGCACAGGCAGACAAGGGCGCGTATCCCTGGGAGACCTCCTGCGCAGGCTCCAGGAGATCGAGGGGCTCAAGCGAATCCGACTGATCACCCTGCATCCGAGCTATGTGA
>JAKVCE010000518.1 GCA_022447405.1 Planctomycetota bacterium
CCTGAATTGTGTTCACTGATTTCCACGTAGTTGCTGGAGACATACCAAGAGACTCCATCCACATACATCTTGCTGTAGTCGCTGTAGCGAACGCCGTTACCCATCGCGGTGACCACTAAAATCTTCCCTAAGGGGACGGTGTATGCGGCGGTGTCCGTAATTCGAACCGCAGTTCTTGGGTTGAAAGTGCCAACGATCTCCGTGGCAGAGACATCCCGCGCGCTCGCCGAACCTTGCGGCGCAAACGCGCCGGTCGCGATGAAGCACAGGGCGAGGAGGCACGCGCCTGCGAGAGCAGAGAAGGGTTGGATTCTGATTTCGTAGTTCTTCATGGTGTTTTGCCTCACAGGCAGAAGGTGATCTCGAGGGCGTCGGAGAGGTTGTAGCCGTAGCCGATGGGTTGCGGGTCGCGGTACCAGTACTGGAAGTTGAAGGTCTCGCCGGCCACGATCTGGTTCAGCGGGATCTGGTTGAAGTCGAGGTTCTTCACGGCGATGCCGTCAGAGCCAGAGTTCACAGGCGGGTTGATCCGCTTGAGCTGGCCGCCCACGCATCGAATGCCATCCCCAAAGGGGATGCTCGTCTGGAAGGGGCCGTAGAAGAAGACGCCGAAGTTGTTCGGGCGCACGTCACGACACTCGAGCGTCATGACGTTGAGGCTGATGCTCGGGAGACCCAAGGCCTCCATGCGACCGCCCGTGGCGCTGACCGAGTTCGGCGCAGCGGGGGAGCAGTAGCGACTCACCAGGCACTCACAGCTGTCGAGGACGCCGTTCGTGTTGAGGTCGAGGCTCGGGTCCGCTGCGATCTCGCAGTGGTCGAGGTCGGTGTCCTCGTCACAGTCCACGCTCGGGTCGGCCAAGATCTGGCACTCGTCCGGGACCCAATCGCCGTCGCAGTCCTTCGAGAGGGTGCTGGAGATGTCACAGAGGTCCGAGACGCCGTTCGCGTTGCAGTCGGCGAACTCGCACTCATCCGGGAGCCCGTTGCCGTTGCAGTCGGTGCTCGTGCCCTGCGCGATGTCGCAGAAGTCCGGGATGTCGTTCGAGTTGCAGTCCGGGTCGCACTCGTCCGGGACACCGTTCCCGTCGCAGTCATAGAAGTCCGTCGCGAAGGGGAGCAGCCAGGCCGTGCCGCCGTTGTCGGCGAAGTCGTCCGAGTCCGGGGCGCCCACGAGGAGGTCGTCCAGCCCGTCGGAGTTGATGTCTCCAGCGTTGGCGATGGCCATCCCGAAGTCGTCGCCGACCTCGAGGGCGATGTTGGAGCTTCCGACCGCGCTGCTGATCTTCGAGTCGGTCTTCACCGACCCGTCAGCGTTGAGGCGCAAGATGTGGACGGCGCCTGAGTTCTCAGCGTCGTCATCATCCCCAGGCGCGCCGACCGCGAGGTCTTCGACGCCGTCAGAGTCGTGGTCGCCGATCATGGCGAGGGCCGCGCCGAAGTGGTCGCCCACGTCGAGGGCTGCGCCGAGGCCGCCCGAGGCCGCGCTGATGCGCAGCTCTGCAGTCACCACGCCCGCGGCGTCTAGGGAGAGGACCCAGACAGAGCCGGTGTTCTCGCCCGAGTCGTCGTCATAGGGCGCGCCGACCGCGAGCTCCAGCGTGCCGTCTCCGCCCAGGTCACCGAGGGCGGCGAGAGAGGCGCCGAAGTGGTCGCCCACTTCGAGGGGCCCAGAGAGGCCGCCTGCAGATGAGCTCACCTTCGTCGTCGCCTGGACGCTGCCGTCCGCAGCGAGGGTGAGGAGGTAGAAGGCGCCGTGGTTGTCGCC
>JAKVCE010000519.1 GCA_022447405.1 Planctomycetota bacterium
GCGGCGTGCGCCTCCCGGCTCTCGGGACCGGCTTCCGCGCGCACCCTGGCTCTGGCGTCATCGGGGTCTACCCCGATCGCGTCGACCCGCTCATCGGAACGACCCAGGGCGCCTCATCGATCCACCACTCAGACGACCTCGGCATCAAGCTCGAGTCGCTCACCTTGCCCCTCGACCTCCTGCCGAGCCGCCTCTCCGGCGCTGGCGGCGGCCTCGCGAGCGCCCTCGCCGAGTCCAGCCACATGGCGATGTGGGTCGCCGCGGTGAACGCCGAGGCCGCTGGCACGGTGAAGGGCGCGCGGTTGCCGACGCTCCGCGGCGGGCCCTATGGAAGGAACATCGTCTCGTATCAGCCCACCCGCGGTGACCTCGCCCGCCTCCGCCAAGGCTGCGCCACCCTCGCGCGGCTTCACTTTGAGGCGGGGGCGACGAAGGTTTTGCCCGGGATCCACGGCGTGCCCGTGGAGCTGGGCCCAGACGAGGTGCACCACATCGAGGAGGCGCCCCTCGACAACCGCGCCTGGACCTGGATCCTCTCCCACCTCTTCGGGACCTGCGCCCTCGGCGCGGACAAGGCGCGCTCGGTGGTGGGACCAGACCTCCATGTTCACGGCCACCGCGACTTGCACGTGGTGGACGCCTCCTGTCTACCGACTACCTTGGGGGTGAACCCCCAGCACACGATCCAAGCCGTCGCCCGCCTCACTGCGGAGCGCCTCGCCAACGAAGAGAGAGCCCGATGAAGACACCCGAGATGATCCGCAGCGGAGCGCCGATCGAGGAGATCGAAGCCCGCCTCGACCTCTTGCAGCCCGAGGAGCGCGTCTTAGAGGTGCGCAGCTGGAGCGCCAAGGACCTGCGCGCGCTCTACGAGCTCACCGCGAACAGACCCGCGCCGAAGGCCCACTTCGTCCCTCCCTCAGTCCCAGACGGCGTCCCGGTGCGTCACTTCGGGATCAACTCCTTGCCGCTCTTCCGCGAGTTCGAGAAGCGCTTCTTGCGTGACGAGGGGTCGGGGGACCTCCACGGCTACAACCACCAGAAGATGAGCCCCTTCACGGGCCCTGGCTACTTCGTCCTGGAGGAGCCGGGCGCTGGCGAGAAGGCCACGATCGACTACAACCGCATCCCCGCTCACTTGCCGCACGAGTCCTGGCCGAAGCTCGCCCCCAACACGCGCCTCCCCCAGCTCCTCGTCTACGGTCACATGCGCGACATCATGCAGCTCGTCTCACGCCACGTCTCCATCGGCCGCGCCGAGAAGAAGGGCAAGGCCGCGCCGGCCTGGTTCGCCCTGGTCCGCCAAGACCCGCTACCCTGAGTCCATGCGCCCGACCCTCGAGCGGCTCTTCGGCGAGTACTACGCCTACCACAAGGACCCCACGAACGTGGCGATCCACAAGGTCGCGATCCCGCTGATCGTCTTCCACGTCTTGGCGATGCTCGACTGGGTCGCGCTGGGCTTCGAGCTCGGGGGGCACACCCTGACCCTCGCCCACGTGACCTTCGCGCTGGCGGCGCGCCTCAGCCTCATCAATGGAGGAGGACACATCGACGGCGAGCACGAGTTCCAGATCGACATATTCACGCCCGTCCGGCGCATATTCGATCTCAGGCGTGAAGTCCGCCGGCGCCGCGGACCCGTGGGCCCTCCCGGCGGAGGCCTGCCGCGCCTGGGTCTGCGGCCGGCAGTACCACGGACTACCACCTCGACTTTGCGGGCCTCAGGATGCGGAGCCTGGAGGGCGTCGTGCGGGAC
>JAKVCE010000052.1 GCA_022447405.1 Planctomycetota bacterium
CCGTCGCGCCCGGCGCGTCCGGTCTCTTGCACGTACTGCTCGACGCCCTTCGGCAGGCTGGCGTGAGCGACGAAGCGCACGTCAGGCCGGTCGATGCCCATGCCGAAGGCGACGGTGGCGACGACGACGTCGACGCGCTCTGACTTGAAGGCCTCGGAGGTCTGTCTCCTTTCATCAGCGCTGAGGCCGGCGTGGTAGCGCGCGGAGCGCACGCCCTTGGACTTGAGCCCCTCGTGGAGCTCCTCGACCAGGCGCCTCGAGAGGCAGTAGACGATGCCGCCCTCGCCCTTGTGTCGCTCACAGACCTCGGCCACCTGCTCGAGCGCGTCGGTGCGAGGCACGACGCGGTAGGTGAGGTTGGGCCGGTCGAAGTTGCCGACGACGAGGGCCGGATCTTCGAGGCGCAGCTGGGCCGTGATGTCCTCTGCCACGCGCTCGGTGGCGGTCGCCGTCAAGGCTTGGATGGGGAGTCGGCGCTCCCCGCGGAGCTCTCCGAGGAGGCGGTACTCCGGCCGGAAGTCGTGCCCCCAGTGGCTGATGCAGTGGGCCTCGTCGATGGCGATGGCCTCAAGGCCGAGGTGCAAGAGCCACTCGAGGAAGCTCTGGCGCACCATGCGCTCGGGCGAGACGTAGAGGAGCTTGAGCTCGCCACGGTGGAGCGCGTCCTCGATCTCCTGTCGCTCGCGCTCGTCGTTGGTGCTCGCGAGGTAGGCCGCGGGGACGCCGTTCTGTTTGAGCCCGTCGACCTGGTCCTTCATCAGGCTGATGAGCGGGCTCACGACGACGGTGAGGCCTTGGCGCACCAGAGCCGGCGCCTGATAGCAGAGGCTCTTGCCGCCGCCCGTCGGCATCACGACGAGCGCGTCGCGTCCTTCGATGGCGGCCTGCATGGCCTCGAGCTGGTGGGGGCGGAGGGTCTCGATGCCCCAGTACTGCCTGGCGACCTCGTGCAACCTGGGCTCGGCCTCCTCCCAGGTGAGCGTCACCCGAGCAGGCGCCGCGACGGAATCGGATCCCCAGATCTCTTCCGCTGAGGGCTCTACGAGCCCATCGGGCTCATAATCATCTCTAGGGTCGTGGGGCGTGGCCAAGGGTGCGGCGGCGGGGGAAGGCCCCCCACAGAGACCCTTCTACCAAGGTAGTGACCCTTCTACCAAGGTGGGGTGCCCGATCAAGCTTCGCTAGTCGTCCGAGACGGCGTGCTTGCGCAGGAAGCCGGAGACGGTGGCAGGGAGGCGCTTGTCCCTCATGAGGTCCACGTCGTCAGCGCGCATCACGCTGATCTCGACGAGCTCGTCGAGCTCGACCTCTTCCTCTTGGAAAGAGGCCTCGACGAGGCGCACGGCGTCTTCGCGGCCGTTCTTCTCGGTGACGACCAGGGTGGGCATCCCGGCGATCTTTTTGAGCGTGCGCGGGAGGTCCTTGGCGAGCTTGTCGCCGGTCGGCGCGATGAGCGCGACGCAGCGCACGTTCTCATCCCGCTCGGCGTAGCGCGCGGCGATGATGGAGGCGGAGCCCTGCGCGACGAGCGAGAGGTTGCTCATGTGCACGTCCTCGCGCTTCCGCAGCCAGGCGGTGCAGGCCTCTATGTCACGGATGGCCAGGGTCCAGGCGATGGACTGCTTCTCTTCGTCCAGCTTGGAGAAGGTGAACTCTTCGGTGGCGCTCTGGCCGTGTCCGCGCAGGTCCACGCTGAGCACGGCGAAGCCGCGCTTGTTCAGGTTCTCGGCGATCGCTGCGTAGTCGCTGCGGTCTCTCGTGGCGCCGTGGATCAGGAGGGCGGCGGGGGCGCGTCCCTTCTTGCGGGGCTTCCAAAAGTCGCCCTTCAGGACGAACTTGTCCTTGGTCTCGACGCGCATCGGCTCGACCTCGTCCCCGGTCGCGAGGGCGGGCATGGCGAGTCCGGCGAGGACGGTCAAAGAGGCGAGGAGGCGCATGGGGATGGGGATGGTTCTGGTGTGCTTGGAGGGGAGGGCCGCTTCGAAGTCCTCCGCAGGAGGGGTCTGGAGCGGGTCCGATCAGTCGTCGTTTTCACCTCACTGAGCCGCTTGGAGGGCGTCTATCGCCGCCCCAGATCAGCGCTCAGCGAGCGAGGCTTAAGTCACGAGTGTATCTGAAATCTCGTCCTCAGCCACCCTCTATAGGTATGTGGAGGGCTTCGGCAACCAATTTTAGCCTCTAGAGCGGCCTCTCAGCGCTCTAGCTGCCGCCTCGCGTCCACCTCATCACGGTCCATGGCCACGATGGCCTCCCCCAGGGCCTGGTGCACGTCCCAGTCTGGGTCGATCGCGCGACGCACCTGCCGCATGAGCTGGACAGCCATCCTGAGCGCTCTGCAGACATCACCAGGGCCGACGTCGAAGCGCTCGAGCAGCTCATCGAAGCTCGCTCCGTTCATCCACTCGATGACGACGGGCGTCAGGCCCCAGTCGGCTGATTTCGGTATGTCGTCCACGTCAGCAGCGGCGACCGTCGTGCGCAGCTGCCGGATCACCTTGTCTACCTGCGATCTCAGGGAGGGGTAGAAGCGCTTGGGGACCCTGCGAGGCGGGCCAGGGCGCCTGTCCTCGTGGATGAGAGCCGTGAAGATGACCGCGAGGGCGGTGGGGCCCTCGCACTCGAGGACGCCCCGGAAGAGGAGCTCGGTGACCTGCAGCTCAAAGCCGTTCAGCGCGCGCGCGAGGGTCCCGCGGGGGGTGGGCTCGTCGCCGCGCAGGTAGCCCATCTCCTCGAGCACATCGAGCCGCGCCTCCACCCGCCGCTCCTGACGCCGGCGCTCGCGGCGCAGCCGCTTCGGGGTGCGCTCTCGCGCCTGGAAGTTTGAGAAGGACTTCTCCCAGGCCTCGGGCAGGCGCTCGCGGCCGAGGTGGGAGACGAGGTGCAGGAGGCTCGACCAAGACAGGTGGAAGCGGCTCGTGATGGGCTCTGGCTCGCCCTCTAAGAGCCTGGCGAGCGGCGCCTCCGCGAGGTCGCGCTCGCTCAGCATGAGATAGACGAGCCCCTCCGTGTCGATCCCCTGGCGGCCAGCGCGGCCCGCCATCTGGAGGAAGTCACGTCGGCGCATGTAGTCAAAGTTCACGCCGTCGAACTTGCGCAGTCCGCTGAAGGCGACCGTGCGCGCCGGCATGTTGATCCCGAGGGCGAAGGTCTCGGTGGTGAAGAGCAGGCGCAAGAGACCAGAGGTGAACATCTGCTCCACGAGCTCCTTGTGCAGCGGCAGCATCCCCGCGTGGTGGTAGCCGACCCCCCTGCGCGCGAGCGCCATCACCTCACTGGCGAGGTACTCCTCGTCGAGCTCGTAGCGCTCGATGAGTTGGGCTTGGAGGGAGTCCATCTCCTTGCGCTCCTTTCTTGAGAGCAGCGCGCGGCTGCGGTTCGTGCGCGCGAGCCGCTCGCAGTCCTTGCGGCTGAAGGAGAAGATCAAGGCAGGCAGCAGCCTGGCGTCCTCGAGCTCGTCAAAGAGGGGGCCGGGTAGGGGAGGGCGAGGGTCTAGCCCGTCTCCCTTCGCGCCGCGACGGCTCCGGCGCCCACGCGGCGGGCGCCGCGAGCTGCGACGTGTGCGCGAAGGGGTGTCCTTGCGGCGAACACTTGAGAGCTCGTCCACGCCGAAGGTCCCGCGACGCTCGGTGTAGAAGCGGTGCTCGAGCGGGACCGGTCGACGCTCTTCACGGATGACGGCCACAGGGCGGTCGCGGACCTCAGCGAGCCAGGCGCCGAACTCATCCAGGTTCGGGATGGTGGCTGAGAGGCTGATGAAGCGGACCTCCGGCGGGGCGAAGATCAGGCTCTCCTCCCAGACGGTGCCGCGCTCTCGGTCGTCCATGAAGTGGACCTCGTCAAAGACGACGAACTCGACGCCGTGCAGCGTGTCAGAGCCTTCCAAGATCGCGTTTCGCAGGATCTCGGTGGTCATCACCAGGACCTGGGCCTGGGGCCGGATCGTCACGTCGCCCGTCATCAGGCCCACGTCGATGTCCGGATCTGCCTGAAAGTCGTGAAATTTTTGGTTGGAGAGGGCCTTGATGGGGGCGGTGTAGATGCAGCGCTTCCCGCGCTTCACGGCGTCCAGGATCGCGAACTCCGCGACGAGCGTCTTTCCAGCCCCAGTGGGCGCTGAGACGAGGACATCGGCGCCTTCTTCGATGGCTTCGACGGCCGTGACCTGGAAGCGGGAGAGGGTGAGCCCTCGGAACACGCGGCCTTCGGGGGGGGTGGCAGGGTCCTGGTGACGCGGATCTCCAGATCCCGATCCTTGAGATGAACCTCTCATCTGGGTATCTAAACAGTCACGCGATGGAAACGGAAGGCGCTCCGCCTCCTCGCGCCTTGGTCTGGCCGCGCGCTGCGTGGTCCGGCACCAAGGTTCCGTCCCCACTACAAGAAAACGACACTTCACCCACACCCATGAAGAACCCCACCCGCTCGAGCGACTCCGCCTCCCAACGTCACATCGCCACCCTCAAGGTCGTCTCGCGCCTCCTTGGCCACGAGCTCAAGTCACAAGCCTCCGGCAAGGCCATCTCCATGAGCCGCGACGAGGTCACTGAGATCCAGACCACGATCGACCTCTACATCGAGCAGGCGACCAAGGGTCAGAAGTCCTCAGGCTCCGGCGCCCCCGCAGCCGAGGCGCAGCAGACGCGCATGGTCGGCGCGAACAACTAGGGCACTCCACTAGTTCTCGATGGACTCGCTAGAGAGAGGTCGCGCGATCTCTCGGAGCGGGCGAGTCCCGACCTGGTTCATACTCTCACTCTGTGCCGTGGCGCTGTTCATCAGCGCTGGGGTGCTGAGTGAGCGTATGCATATAGAGGGGCGCTTTGAGGTTCCGCTCGACCGCGTCCGCGTTGAGAGCGATGTGGAGGGGGCGTACATCCCCGGCGCTTGGGATGAGTTCATCGCCGCCAAGCTCCTTGAGGTCGGGCGAGTCGACTCGGATGACCCCGGCTCTGCCGCGCGGGTCGCCGAGCGCCTCGAGTCCCTCCCCATGATCCACAGCGTGGAGAGCGCGCGCGTCGTCATCCCCGATGGGCTTGAGTTGGACGTGCGCCTGCGGCGCATCGTCGCCTGCGTTAAGAGCGCCGACGGCTTCCTGCCGGTCTCTGAAGACGGCGTCATCCTCCCGGGCTTCTCGGTCGCGCCCATCAGCGACGGCGTCGGACACGCGCCGCTCATCGCTTGGGACGAGGGCGCGCGAGCTCTTCAGGTCGGCGACGAGCTCTCAGAGGAAAAACACTTCGACGCCCTGAGCGTCGCGCTCAGCATGCAGCGTCACCTGAGCTCAGAGGTGCGCGCCTCCCTCGGTCCGGTCCGCGTCGACGCGAGCGGGGCGGCGCTCGCGAGCGTCACAGAGCCCGGCGTCGTCATCTACCTCACGGAGCGCCGGGCCGCGCTCTTCGGGCGCGCGCCGCTGCACGGGCACGCGGGCGAGCTGCCTGAGGAGACGAAGTGGACGCACCTCAGCCGATACCTGGTCGAGCCCCCTCAAGGCGCGGAGTCCTGGGAGGTCTTGGACATCCGCTGGGACGACCCTGACGTCCTGCAGAGGAGGTGACCGGGATGGAGATTCAAGAGCCCGGAGTCCAGCCTGAGGTCTCCAAGGGACGCCCGCCGCTCCTCTGCCTGCTCTCCCTCGCGGTCAGCGTCACCCTCCTCCTCCCGGTCCCAGGCATCGAGGCCTCTCTAGGCGCCTCGCCGCGCTTGGCGTGGTGCGCGCTCGTTTGGGTCGCGACCCTCTCCCTCCCGCAGGCTGAGCGGGGCAGCGCGCGCTGGTCTGTGGGGCTGGGGCTCGGACTCTGCGTCCTAGGCCTCGCCGCGCACCTCGATCGCTCGCGCGGCGTGGAGGTCGACGCGCTCTGGGCGATCGCCTGGCCGGCCCTCTTGTTCGCCGTGCTCCTGGCCGGCGCCGCCTCGAAGGCGCAGAAGACGGGGACAGCGACCCGGCACGCGCTGCTCTGGCTGCTCCTACTCCCAGGCGCGCCCCTCATCAGCCACGCGCTCACGAGCTGGGGCGGCGCCCCGCCCCCTGGGTGGCTGGAGTTCCTCGCGGAGCTCAGCCCGCTCAGCTGGTTGGCCGGGTGCGCCGCTGGGGACGCGCCCCTCCCGTGGCTCCCCCTCGGGGTCGCAGTGCTCCTCTTCACCTCCGCGGCGTCAGCGCCGGAGACCGCATCTGAGGAGACCACGTGATCTCGCTCTCCTGGGTCCTCTGCGCGCTCTCCATAGCGCCCTTGAATGACGGAGTCCTCGAGCTCCGCCTCGAGGGGCCGCTCGAAGTCGTCAGCTTGGATGGCGTGCGGGTCCCGACCCGCGTCCTGGCAGAGCTCGCGCCCGCCGAGACGCTCACGGTCCGAGTCCCATGGCTCCCGGTGGACCCCGACGCGGACCCGGAGCTGCGGCGCGTCGAAGGGGCTGGGAGCGCGCGAGTGGAGGCGGTGCTCTCTGCGCCGGCCCTGGCCCCCGAGGCCCTGTCGCGTCGGCCTCTGCCGCGTCCAGTGGAGACGCCGGCGCGCGTCCCCGCGGTCGGCTGGTGGGTGTTCCTGGGAGGGCTCTTCGCGGTCCTGGCGGCGCGACGCCGTCCCATGGCCGCCGCCCTCATCGGCGCGGTCTTCGGCGCGGGGCTCTGGGCTCTGCCTCAGGCTGAGCCCGAGCGACCCGTCGTGGCCGTCTTGGAGGTGGGGACCTTCGGGGCGTGGTGGGTGTATGTCGGCGCGGGTGAACTCGAGCCGCCCGCGGCGGCGGTCCTGGAGCTTGAGACGAGCCCTCTGGGGGCGAGCTGGGAGTGGATCGTGGACGCCCGCGACCCGTCGCTCCTTAGACGCTTGGCACAGGCTAGCGAGGCGACCGCGCTCGTCGCGCGCAGCCCGGGGCCGGCGGAGGTGCGGCTGGGCTTGACCGCCAACGGCTTCAAGGACTTGGATGAGCTCTGGCGCAGGTCCCCAGCGGGGGAGTGGACCCGACACGGCAGCTGGGACGTTGGCGAGCCGCTTCCTCTGGCCCTGGAGGGAGGCCTTCTGCCGACCTGGCTGCGCTCGGGGGCCTCTCCAGGGGCAGATGTGTGGGTCGGTAGGCTGAGGGAGGCCCCGGAGGCGGCTCAAGAGGCCTGGGTGAGGGTCATCCTGCCAGCCAAGAATTGAGCTTTTCGCCTCTTTCCCTTGGCCGAGGATGGACTCCCAGGGTGGCTGCGGATACTCTCTTCGGCCACTCTCGCCGGGTCGAGGTCTCGATCCGGGGGCAGCGGGCTGCGTACAGCACGCCCTTGGACGCCCTGAGACCCTGCAATTGGGATCCAATCTTCTCCCCATGTCTTCTATACCCACACAAAAGACCGCCCACGTGAAGGCGGCTGACGTCGAGGAGCGCTGGCTGCTCTTTGACGCCTCAAAGCACACCCTCGGTCGCATGGCGACCAGGATCGCGACCTGCCTCATCGGCAAGGATCGTCCGACCTACACCCCCAGCGAGCACGGCAACACCCACGTCGTCGTGATCAACTCGGCCCAGGCGAAGATGACTGGTACGAAGGGTGACCACAAGGAGTACCAGCACTACAGCGGGTACCCCGGCGGCCGCAAGGTCGTCCCCGCGTCACGCATCCGCGAGGTGCGTCCCAACGACATGGTCACGCTGGCCGTCCGACGCATGCTCCCCAAGAACCGCTTGGGGCACCGCATGCTCAAGAACCTCACCGTCTACCCCACCGCTGAGCACCCGCACTCAGCACAGCAGCCCGTCCTCGTCGAGGAGCTGTAGATCTATGAGCGCTGAAACTTTGACCACCCAAGAGACCCCCAAGGCATCCAACGACCCCTACACCTGGGGCCTCGGCCGTCGGAAGAGCTCGATCGCGCGCGTGCGCGTCAAGCCCGGCACCGGGAACTTCATGGTGAACGGCAAGACCTTTGAGGAGTTCTTCTGCACGCTCCAGGGCCGACTTCGTGCCCGCGCTGCCCTCGTGACCGCTGAGGCGGAGGGCTCCTATGACGTCTTCTGCAACGTCAAGGGCGGCGGGATCACAGGGCAGGCTGACGCTGTCAGGCTCGGCCTCGCGCGCGCGCTGCGCAAGCTCAACCCGGCCCTCGACGAGCCGTTCCGCGAAGAGGGCCTCCTCACGCGTGACGCTCGCATGGTCGAGCGCAAGAAGTACGGTCGTCGTGGCGCACGTCGCGGCTTCCAGTTCTCCAAGCGCTGATCCTCACAGCTCCTCTGGGCCGCTCCTCGCGTGTCCCAGACCCGTACACGGGGTCGGCTCCAGTGGCCGGCCCCGTTCCTATTTCACCCGGCGAGAAGCTCCGATAAGATCCACAAGTCATGGCTGGTCACTCACACGCAGCGAACGTCGCGCGCCGCAAGAACGCGGTCGACGCCAAGCGAGGCAAGCTCTTCAGCAAGCTCGCCCGCGGGATCATCTCCGCAGCTCGTCAGGGAGGTCCGGACCCTGACCAGAACCTGAAGCTCAAGTACGCGATCGAGAAGGCCAAAGCGGGCAACATGCCCAAGGACAACATCGAGCGCGCGATCAAGTCTGGCTCTGGCTCTAAGGACGGAGACGACTTCGAGGAGCTCAACTACGAGGGCTACGCCGCCTGTGGTGTCGCCGTCATGGTTTGCACCCTCACTGACAACCGCAAGCGCACGGCCCCTGAGGTGAAGTACACCTTCGAGCACCACGGCGGGAACATGGGCGCCTCAGGCTCTGTCTCCTTCATGTTCGATTTCAGGTCCATCTTCGTGGTGGAGACCGGCGATCGGAGCGAGGACGACATGATGGAGGTCGCGATCGAGGCGGGCGCTGATGACGTCCAGATGGACGGAGAGCTCGCGACCATCATCGCGGACCCCACGGAGTTCTTGGACGTGAAGGAGGCCCTCGAGGCCGCTGAGCTCGTCCTCCTGAGCGGCGAGACCGGTTATTTGCCGCAGAACACGATCAAGCTCGAGACCGAAGAGGACGCGAAGAAGGTGCTCAAGCTCCTCGACGCTCTCGAAGAGAACGACGACGTCCAGTCGGTCTACGCCAACCACGAGTTTCCTGAGGGCTTCGAGCCCGATTGAGGCCCCCTCCCTCGCTCGCCCCTGGGTGGTTGAGGCGTAACTGTGGGGCTGCGCGTTCGACGGCGCGCGCGCTCCCGCTCCATGTGCCGAGGTAGTCTCCTTGACTTCGAGTCTGTGGAGACTAGGTTCCACCTTCCGCGCTCGCTCTGTGAGCGCGGAGTCCTACCAACCAATGAACGAGAGATGAGCACCATGGGCGACGGCCTCCGCACCATTCACATAGTGACCACTGATGAGTCGATCGTCGCGCAGTGCAGCGCGGCCTGCGCGAGCCTCGAGGGGTGGGAGGTCGGCGTCCGTAAGGACTCTGAGTCACTCTTGAGTGAGCCGCCGGCGCAGGGGGACGTGGTCCTCGTGGACAAGTTCCTCCGCGGTGGCAACGTCTACGAGACCTGCGCCGCGCTCGTCGGCAGGACGCGCTGCAGGATCTTCGTCGTGTGCGAGCACGACAACCAGAGCGCTGAGGCGATCTCGCGCTTCTGCGGCGCGACCGGCGTCCTGCGCAGCCCGATCTCGGCGAGCCAGCTGCGCGTTGTCCTTGACG
>JAKVCE010000520.1 GCA_022447405.1 Planctomycetota bacterium
GGTGAACATCCCCTCAGAGGCGGGCCCGGGGGTCGTGATGGTCAAGCGTCAGGGGAGCGGTGGAGACGACCTCTCCAATCCTTGGCCGACGGACCTCATCGAGGAGGGGCTCTGCGACCCGGACTACTACTGCACCGCGACGCCGAACAGCACCAGCAGCGGGGCGTTCATCGCTCACAGCGGGACGCTCAGCGTGTCGGCTGCGGACCTCGCCTTCGACTGCTACGGGCTGCCCAACAACCAGTACGGGGTCTTCTTCTACGGCGCCGCGCAGACCAACACGGCCTTCGGCAACGGCGTTCGCTGCGTCGGCGCTGGCGGGGTCGGGACCTTTCGCCTCCCGCTGCAACAGAGCGACGCCTTCGGCAGCGCCTCTTACGCCGTGGACTTCAGCGCGCCGCCTGCGTCTAGCGGCGCGGGCGCGCTCACCGCAGGCAGCACCTGGTACTTCCAGTACTGGTACCGCGACCCGCAGGGAGGCGGCGCGAACTTCAACCTGAGCGACGCCTTGGGCGGGACCTTCTGTCCCTGAAGAGAGCGGCGCTGGGAGGGGTTTACACTGTCTCTCATGAGCTACCCCTCAAAGCGCGCGCACCGGCTCCTCACGGAGCGCTTGGAGCTGCGCTGCTATGAGCCTCGGGACGCAGAGGAGCTCCAAGCGGTCAGCGCCAGGAACCGGGAGCACCTCATCCCCTTCATGCCTTGGGCGTTGCGAGATCCCGAGACTGTGGACGAGAAGCTGGAGCTCATCCGGAAGTGGCGAGGCTGGTTCGACACGGGGCGGGACTTCATCTATCGAGTCCAGCGACGAGGGGAGAGCGAACAGATCGGCGGCTGCGGGTTGCACTACAGGATCTCGGGGAACGGCGCTGAGATCGGCTACTGGATCGACGAGCGCGAGACGCGCCAGGGCTACGCGACCGAGCTCGCGGCGGCGCTCACGCGCTTCAGCCTGGAGGTCCAAGAGCCCTCGCGGGTCGTCATCCAAGCCGAGGTCGAGAACGAGCTCTCCTTGCGGATCCCCGAGCGCCTCGGCTTTCAACAGGACGGCGTCCTGCGGCGCTCTTCCGAGAGACCAGAGGAGCTGAACCGCGACATGGTCCTCTACTCCTTGCTGCCAGAGGAGCTCGCAGCGAGCCCGGCGGCATCTGCTAAGTACGAGGCCTTCGATGACCTCGGCAGGGTGATCGGCGCGGGCGAGTGACTCAGCTGGCGACAGCCTCCGCTGAGAGGCGGAGAGCGAGCGCGCGCCAGATGAGGCTCCCGACAACGACAGCGGCGCAAGCGGCCCAGACCGTCTCTTGGATCGAGCCGCTCCAGTCGTAGAGCGCGCCGGTCGCGAGCGCGCCTATGGTGAAGGAGATCGTCAGCATGAGGAACTCCACGGAGAAGGAGCGCCCGCGGAAGGAGTCGTCGATCTTGCGCTGCCAGCCCGTCGTCGAGCCAACCCAGAGGGCGCTCCCGCCGCTGTGGGCGAAGACGATCATCAGGAGCGCGAGAGGGAGCGACTCCAAGGGCGCGAAGAGCGCGTAGCCCACAGCCCCGACGATGTACCCCGTGAAGATCTGTCTCATGAGGCCCTGATCACCCTGTCCGAAGATCCTCCGCGAGATGATCGGGCCGACGCCGGTGCCGACGCCAGTGCCACCGACGCCAGTGCCGACGCCAGTGCCACCGACGCCGGTGCCAACGCCAGTGCCACCGACGCCAGTGCCGCCGACGCCGGTGCCGACGCCAGTGCCACCGAC
>JAKVCE010000521.1 GCA_022447405.1 Planctomycetota bacterium
GCTTAGGCGCGGCTGGGACGCCGCGCGCTCTTAGGCGCTTCGGCTGTAGCCGAGCGCCCTGACGATGTCCAAGACCTCTGACCAGCTGGGGAAGGGGCGCTCGTGGATGCGCTTGTAGGAGTCGATCGCGGTGATGAACTCGACGAGGTCAGCTGACATCTCGTCAGGGCGGATCGGGTTCCTGTTGTTCTCGTGAGCCGTCTTGGCGGCCTTCTTGCCCCGCTTCTTGGCGGCAGCGTTGGGCTTCTTGGTGGCCTTGCTCTTGGCGACCTTCTTTTTCTTCTTGGTGGCCTTCTTTTTGGTCGGCTTCTTGGCGCTCTTGGTCTTCGACGGTGTGGGGCTCATGGTCCTAGGGGGAAGGGGTCTGGGGTATTGACCCTCCCTAGATCGGACAGAGGAATTGCAACTCTGTAATGGAAGTCCCAGAAAGCTGGTGACTAGCGAAGTCAGCGTATGGCTTTTGAGCCCTTGATCTCGCCGGCTGCGGCGAGCTCAGGCACCTCAAGGCCAGCCTCTCTGAAGGCTGCCTCCGCCGCTGCCGTGGTGGGGGAGTGGATGACCCCTACCTCTGTGACGATCCCGCTGACGAGCCGAGCTGGGGTCACGTCAAAGGCGGGGCTATAGACCTTGCAGCCTTCAGGGGCGATGCGCTGGCCCATGGGCTCAGTGACCTCCTCTGCGGGTCGCTCTTCGATCGGGATGTGTGAGCCATCAGCGATGCTCATGTCGAAGGTTGAGAGCGGGGCTACGACGAAGAAGGGTATGCCGTGCTCCCGCGCGAGGACCGCGACAGAGTACGTCCCGATCTTGTTGCAGACGTCGCCGTTTCGGGCGATCCGGTCGGAGCCGACGATGACCATGTCGATGCGGCCCTCCCTCATGACCCAGCCGGCGGTGTTGTCTGTGATGAGGGTCACGTCGACGCCACCCCGCGCAAGCTCCCATGAGGTCAGGCGGGCCCCCTGCAGGAGCGGGCGCGTCTCATCTGCGAAGACCTGGACACGCTTCCCCTGTTGGGTGGCTTCGTAGATTGGCGCCAAGGCTGTGCCGATGCCCCCCGTGGCAAGAGAGCCCGCGTTGCAGTGCGTGAGCACCCGCGCGCCATCCTGGATGAGCTCTGCGCCGTGGACGCCCATTCTTTGACAGGTGTCCTTGTCAGAGGCGTGGATGGCCATGGCCTCTTCGAAGAGGGCTGCGACGACCTCGTCGCCGCTGCCGCCCTCGGCGACCTTCGCGTCCGCACGCGCACCCATGCGCTCAAGCGCCCAGAACAAGTTCACGGCAGTCGGGCGCGCGCGCTCAAGGCGACCGCAGGTGTCTGCGAAGGCTTCCATCACGTCACCTGTCGGCCTCCCTACGAGGTCTTGGACGCCAAGCAGCACGCCATACGCCGTGGCGACGCCGATGGCAGGCGCGCCTCGCACAGCCAGGCGGTAGATGGCGTCCACCATCTGATCGACAGTCCGGACCTCAAGCTCAGTGAACTGTCCAGGGAGGAGGGTCTGCTCGACCATCCGAACAAACCCAGGACGCCCTCCTTCCCAGGAGAGCGTCTCGGGTAGTCCAGCGGTGGGGTTTGTCCCCTCGCTCATCTGTCAGCTGAGCTTCGCTTGGAGCGCAGCGTCCTTGGCGTGGACCTTCTCGGTCTGGCCGGTGCGGAACTCGCTGAGGCGCTCGGCGAGGCCTTCGTCGGCGAGGGCGAGGATCCTGACCGCGAGGAGGGCGGCGTTGACCGGTCCAC
>JAKVCE010000522.1 GCA_022447405.1 Planctomycetota bacterium
GCCGACCGCGACGCGCAGCTGCATGAGGGCATCCTCTCGCTCTTCGGTCCACTCCTCGAGGGTCGCCGGTGGGGTCCAAGGGTGGTAGCCGTTCAGGGTGATGAGTGTGCTCGCGCGCGGGTCCGAGGGCGCGCCGCCTCCATCACCGAGCTCTGGCGGTCCGGGAGCTGTGCAGGAGAGCGCGATGAGGAGCGGGAGCAAGTGGAGTCGCATGCCGAGAGGGTACCGATCCACACACGGGGGGCTCAAACGGGAGGGGGCGATGTGGGCTCGCGCGCCTCAGGCTATGCTCTCGGCATGAAGAAACACCGCATCACCATGGCCGCGGCTGACGCATCGCTCGTCCTCGCGCTCGGCTGCCTCCTCCTCTCGTTCCAGGACCCCAAGCTCGGTTACAGCGACACGCCCTTGATCCCGGGCACCAAGTGGCACGTCCACGACGGGATGCGCCCGCAACCCAAGGTCATCGATTCGGGTCGCGCTGGCTCGGCCCCTTCGGACGCGGTGGTGCTCTTTGATGGCTCGGACATGGAGGAGTGGAACAAGAGCTGGAAGGTCGAGCAGGGCTACATGGAGGTGAACGGGAAGGGCTCGATCACGAGCAAGCGCTCCTTCGGCGACTGCCAGCTGCACCTCGAGTTCGCGACGCCTGCAGAGGTGAAGGGCGACGGGCAGGGGCGCGGCAACAGCGGGATCCACTTCATGGGGGTCTACGAGGTCCAGATCCTCGACAGCTTCGAGAACCAGACCTACCCGGACGGACAGTGCGCCTCGCTCTATGGCCAGTGCCCGCCGCTCGTCAACGTGAGCCGAGGTCCGGGTGAGTGGCAGAGCTACGACATCGTGTTCAAGGCGCCTCGCTTCGAAGGTGGAGAGCTCTCCCGGCCGGCCTCAGTGACTGTGTTCCACAACGGCGTCTGCGTCCACGCCGAGCGAGAGTTCATCGGCTTGACCCGACACCGCGACGTCGCGAAGTACACCGACACGAAGACGACCGGGCCGATCAGTCTGCAGGACCACGGGAACCCGATGCGCTTCCGCAACATCTGGGTGCGACCGCTCGGCGAATACGACGGCGGCGCGTGAGCTAGAGCTCAGCCGCGGACGATGCGATACATGCGGCCGTCGAAGCTCGCGATGTAGAGCTCGCCGCGCTGGTCGATGCCGAAGGAGGCGGGTGAGGGGCAGTTGCCCACGCGCTCGCCCTCTTGCAGCTCGTCTGTGATGTCAGCGTCGACGCTCCAGACGTGTCCAGATTGGTAGTCCGCGTAGAGGTAGCGCCCCTTGAGCGCCGGGACCTTCTTGCCCCGGTAGACGAAGCCGCCCGTGATCGAGATCCCCTCCTTCCTGCCGTACTCGGCGACCGGGTCGATGAGCTCCCCAGGGCCGGGCTTGTCCTTCCTGCGGAAGGGGCGCGTCCCCTCCATGAGGGGCCAGCCGTAGTTGCCGCCTTTCACGACGACGTCGACCTCCTCCCACTTGTTCTGTCCGACGTCGCCCGTCCACAAGGCGCCGGTCTTGGAGTCGAAGCAGAAGCGCCAGGCGTTGCGGAGCCCGAAGGCCCAGATCTCACCGCGCGCTCCCTCGGTGTCGACGAAGGGGTTGTCTTCCGGAATCCGATAGGTCTCCTCCGAGTCCTCAGGGACGTTTACGTCGATGCGGATGATCTTGCCTAGGAGGTTAGAGAGGTCTTGGGAGTTCTTCTGAGGATCATTCGCTGCGCCG
>JAKVCE010000523.1 GCA_022447405.1 Planctomycetota bacterium
GCTCAAGCGGGAGCGCAGACTGAAACTCGTCGTACGTCTCAGCGATTGACGGATCCACTTCAACCGAGACAACGCCATCTTCGCCTGCTTCCGGGAGGGAGAGCCCTGCGCGGGCAGCCCAGCCCGCATGCAGGGAGCACATGAGGGCCCTCGCTGTGTCGGGAGAGTCCCCACCCTGCCGGTTCTTGACTGGGGCGAACTCCATCTCACGCTCGACCTCAAGGGTGACGCTCTGGTCCGCGAGTCCGAGCGCGTCAAAGACGAAGGTCTCAAACTTCATCCCATCACGCTCAGAAGGGGCCCCGTCATCTCCGAGGCAGGCGATCTTCTTTCGAGCTACGTGCCACGGGAGCCTGAGGCCGCCGTGAGTGATGTTAGCCACGAAGTCGACGTCTAAGGCGTGAACCGCAATGTTGCCAGCAGAGAACACCAGCTCACCGTCAGAGGAGCGCTTAGAGAGCAGGTCCTCAGGCATGTCTGAGTATTCAATGCACCCCAAGCTCCCGTTCACTCGCCCGATCACGCCGACCTTCTCCTCGGGCGCGGCCTTCTTCACGACCTTGCTGGACATCTCAGCGCCTGCCTGTTTATGCAGCCCGATAAAGAGCTCATCTGCCGGTCGGACGAGCGGATTGTCGACCTGGAAGTAAGAGAGCGTCTCAACGCCTCTAGAGCATGCGTCATCGAGGCAACCTGACGTAGAGAGTCCCTCGAGGACCCCACCATGTCCGTTGGGCGCCAAGAAGAGCTCGCCCTTCCCCTTCAGCAAGACTCGCCCGTCATGACCGAGCGCAGGGAGCATCTTCTGGCAGAAGAAGTAGACGTCCTGCTCATCAAGGCCGAAGAAGTCTTCCTGTTCGAATATCCGCTGAGTCGCCTCGTGATTGGCCGGTGAGGTCATCACATACCAAGGAGCGCTCACTTGATACTTTCGGCTCTGATGAAGGATTCGCTTGGCGTGAAAATGAAACAGCGTCCTTCCGCTGACGGGGCCAACGGGGAAGTCCCCCTTCGGTCCGTCGCAGCCGAGCCTGGAGGCCTGGCCGCCAGCCACCAGGACAAAACCGACGCGACCGGCCTTGAGCTCTTCAACCCCCAAGCTTCGCGCAGATCGTATGCGCTCACCATTCTCTCGAACCTCATCGAGGGTCACGGTCTCCGGTGGAGAGATGTCGGGCAGCTCACTGCTCGCAGGTGGCGAGGCGGCGACATCCATCAGGTGGTTTACGAGGTCTAGGTCCAAACCGGAGACCTCCCGGATCAAGCTGTCTTGAGCGGAGAGATCGAGCTCATCCCAGAAGTTGAGGATGTGCGCCTGTCCTCGCTCAGAGAGCTGCGCTCGCAGGGCGGCGGTGTCGTGTGTGATGGAGCTCAATGTTTTGCGGTGCGGTAGGAGCTCCAGCCAGACCGACGATGTGCTCGGCCTAAGAGTCGCTCAAAGAGGCAAGGCACCCGAAGGTCACCCTTGTCCCCGAAGGCGAACAACTGTATCGCAAAGGCCTGATTCCGCTAGTGCAACTTCCTAAAGGCTCCGAGCTAGGCCTCGACTGGGTCTTGAGACAAGACTTCAAGGACCTCGGTCATCATGTGCTCGATCGCGTCAACCCTGCGCTCCTGCATGAGCTGCCTGTGAAGGATCTTCTCGACGACCGGAGGGAGAATAGCCTCCCTCACGTAGTTATTGATCATGTTGATGATCTCG
>JAKVCE010000524.1 GCA_022447405.1 Planctomycetota bacterium
GAGGAGGCAGGCCTCGACCTCATGGACCGGAGCCACGCCTCCCTGATCTTGGACCTCGACGCCGACGGCGATCAAGACCTGATCGTAGGGGCCATTGGCATCCACTTCTTCGAGAACGTGGGCCAGGAGCGCGCCACAGACGGAGGACTCTCGATCCCCAAGTTCGAGCTCCTGAAGACCATCAACATCACTGACAGCTACTCCATCTCAGCCGCAGACTACGACCTAGACCAAGACCTCGACCTCTACGTCTGCCGCTACCGCGCGACACAGCAGAGCTACCCCACCCCCTATCACGACGCGAAGAACGGACTGCCCAACGCCTTCCTCAGGAATGACGGGGGCTGGGAGTTCTCCGACGCCACAGAGCAGGCTGGCTTCGACCACAACAACGATCGCTTCAGCTTCGCCTCCACCTGGACAGACATAGACTCAGACGGCGACCCCGACCTCTACGTGGCGAACGACTTCGGTCGAAACAACCTCTATCGCAACGACGACGGTCGCTTCACAGACGTCGCCGCCGAGCTCGGCGTCGAGGACATTTCGGCCGGCATGTCAGCTGACTGGGGCGACCCTGACTCCGACGGTGACTACGACGTCTATGTGGGCAACATGTTCTCTGCCGCCGGCAACAGGATCGCCTACCAGCGAAAGTTCCAAGTAGACGCTGCCGAGGAGGACCGCGCGGCCTACAAGCGCCACGCCAGAGGCAACTCGCTCTTCCTCAATCAGGGAGACTCAGGCTTCGCCGACGTGAGCGTCCAAGCCGGCGTCACCATGGGTCGCTGGTCCTGGTGCTCGCGCTTTGTGGACTTCAACAACGACTGCCGTGAAGACCTCATCGTCTCCAACGGCTACATCACCAGCCCAGGCTCATCTCACGACTTGTGAAGCTTCTTCTGGCGCCACGTGGTGGCGACCTCACCAGCAGAGGCAGAGGCCAGCGAGGAGTACGCGAACGGCTGGCGGCTCCTCCAGGACCACCTGAGGAGCGGGCAGTCCTGGAGCGGGATGGAGCGTCACTGCGTCTTCCTCAACGTCGGAGACGCAAACTTCGCTGACGCCTCCGCCGTCAGCGGCCTAGACTTCTTCGATGACGGCAGGGGCATGGCCGTCGTGGACTGGGATCACGACGGCGACCTCGACCTCTGGTTCTCGAACCGAACCGGGCCGAGGGCGCGCCTCCTCAGGAACGACAGCTCCTCAGGGAACGGCTTCGTCTCTTTCCGGCTGCGCTCTGAGAGCAACAACCCGGACGCAATCGGCGCAGAGGTGGAGCTCTTCTTCGATGGCGCAGACGAAGAGCGCCACGTCCGCACGCTCAGAGCCGGCAGCGGCTTCATCAGCCAGTCGAGCAAGTGGGTCCACTTCGGCGTACCTGAGGGACGCATGATCTCCCACGCGCTGGTCCGCTGGCCCGCCGGCAAAGTCACAGAGCACCGTGGCCTCCGAGGAGGCGGGCGCTGGACCTTGCGAGACACCGACACCGAGCCGCTCGCCTGGGACCTCCCCCGCGAGGACATCGCCCTCTCCGAGGGTGGGATCTCAGCCGCCCCCCCCAAGACCACGGCCAGGATCCCCATCATCCAGCCGCTCCCGCTCCTCGGCCTGACATCCGAGACAGAGGATGGGAGAAAGGTCCCCCTCCTGAGAGAGGGAGACAATGGCGTCCTCCTCACGCTCTGGGCGGACT
>JAKVCE010000525.1 GCA_022447405.1 Planctomycetota bacterium
CGTGTACCTCAGCGACTCGTGGAAGATCGACCTCTCCTTGGAAAGCGTCGCCGCGCTGAGAGAGTTGGAGTGGGAGCGCATCGCCGACCTACCACGTCCCATGGCGGCAGCCCCCTCCCCTGCCTTCGCCATCGGCAGCGAGCACCTCGTGCTCTTCGGCGGTGATGATGGCGCCCGCTACGGTGAAGACCTCAAGGACGCCCACCCGGGCTTCCCCGCCACGGGCTTCGCGTATGACCCGGTGCTCGACCGCTGGAGACCAGCAGGTTCACTCCCCGTCGACCCAGCAGCTGACCCGAGCGACGCGCTCTCCCTCAGCGCTTGGTCGCCCGTCACCACCGGCACGGTCCGCTGGGGTGATCGCTTCGTGATCCCAACAGGCGAGGCGCGCCCGGGGGTCCGCACCCCGCGCATCCTCTCAGGGACCCTCAAAGAGACCTCTGCGAGCTTCGGCGCCCTGAACTGGGCCGTCCTCTGTGGCTACCTAGGCTTGCTCGTCGGTCTCGGCCTCTACATCGCGCGCAGGAACCGCTCGGCGAATGACTTCTTCCTCGCTGGCGGGCGCATCCCTTGGTGGGCAGCCGGCCTCTCCATCTTCGGCACACAGCTCTCCGCGATCACCTTCCTCGCGATCCCCGCCAAGACCTACTCGACAGACTGGACCCACGTCGTCCTCAACCTCGGGATCCTCGCCGTCGCGCCGATCGTGATCCTCGCCTACCTCCCTCAGCTGAGGAGACCTGGCACGACCTCGGCCTATGAGTTCTTGGAGCGGCGCTTCTCACCCGGGCTGCGCCTCTTCGGCGCGCTCTCCTTCGTGCTCTTCCAGCTCGGCCGCATGGGGATCGTGCTCCTGCTCCCGGCCTTAGCGCTCTCCGCCGTCACCGGGGTCGACCTCTTCGTCTGCATCCTCGCGATGGGGATCCTGAGCACGCTCTACACCGTCCTCGGCGGGATCGAGGCGGTGATCTGGACAGATGTCCTGCAGGTCGTCGTGCTCCTCGGCGGCGCCCTCGCAGCCATCGTGATCATCACCTTCGGCCTGGAGGGCGGCCTGGGAGAGCTCTTCGAGACGGCGAGCGCGAACGCGAAGCTCAAGCTCGTCGACTGGGACCTCCGCCTCGCGACAGACGGGATCCTGGTCCTCCTCTTGGCCTCTCTCTTCGCGAACCTCATCCCCTACAGCTCTGATCAGGCCGTCGTGCAGCGCTACCTCACGACCCCTGACGACGCCTCCGCTCGACGCGCCATCTGGACCAACGCCTGGCTGAGCGTCCCCGCTTCGATGCTGTTCTTCTTCCTCGGGACAGCGCTCTTCGCCTGGTACCACGCGCACCCAGAGCGCCTCGTCCCGCTCGGCCAGCAGGATCAGATCCTGCCCTGGTTCGTGGCGACAGAGATGCCGGCGGGCCTCGCAGGCCTCGTGATCGCGGGCGTCTTCGCAGCTGCCATGTCGAGCCTCGACAGCTCGATGCACTCCGTCGCCACAGTGACGACCACAGACATCCTCCGCAGCGATGGCTCAGACGAGGCCGCCCTCCTGCGTCGAGCGCGTCTCATCACCCTCGCGCTGGGCGTCCTCGGGACAGCTACAGCGGCGCTCCTCGCCACCTATGAGATCCGCTCCCTGTGGACAGCCTTCCTGCAGATCATCGGCCTCTGCTTGGGCGCGCTCGGCGGCCTCTTCGCCC
>JAKVCE010000526.1 GCA_022447405.1 Planctomycetota bacterium
TGGACGACGATGGAGAACATCATCCGACCCGAGACAGAGACCATCGGCGTGTGGCTCTACTACCACTACCACCTCGCCAACCACATCAGCCTCGAGGCGCCCCTCAAGGTCCGCGTGCGCGCCATCGACCTCAACCTCGACTCCACCGTCGAGGCGGCCGTAGATGACCTCAGGCTCGTAGACCTCGGCTGCGGCTGCCCTGACGGCGGCCCTCTCCCAGACTGCGGCTGCGCTCGCAGCACCTACTGCGATCCCAGCCCGAGCTCTCTAGGGGTGCCCGCCCGCATCTCATCGAGCGGGAGCCTCTCGATCACCTTCAACGACTTCAGCCTCAAGGTCGAGGACGCCCCACCCGGACAGTTCGGCTTGTTCTTCTATGGCGCCGGAGAGACCGCTAGCCCCTTCGGTGACGGGACCCTCTGCGTCTCTGGCGCCGGCCTCGGCGTGTTCCGGCGCGGGCCCCCTTCGCAAACGGACAGCGCGGGCATCATCACCCGCCCCATCGATTGGACCGCCGCCCCCACGAGCCAGGGCCCAGGAGCGGTCACCCCGGGCAGCAGCTGGAACTACCAGCTCTGGTACAGGGACCCCGCGGGCCCTGGAGGCACAGGCTTCAACCTCTCAGACGCGCTCAGCGCGACGCTCTGCCCCTGAGCCCAGGGGTGAGGCCGCGGGAATTTTTCCGGGCTACCAATTGAGATTCGGTCTCAATTCGCTTCCAATCCCGCGGTCATGCCCCGGAAGCGCAAGAAGCCCAAGAAGAAGTGCTGTGACAAGCCCAAGCGGAAGCGCTGCAAGCGCTGCCCGCTGCACTTCCTCTAGCGCAAGAGCGGCACCAAGAGGCCCTGCGCGAGATCGGCCTCAGCAGGCGAGTGCTCTAAGACGAGAGTGGCCGCGTGACGGACGAGGGCGGTCCTGTCCTGGAATCGGATGAGCTCGCCGCCAGCCTCAAGGGCACGGCTGATCGGCAGCGCGCCGACCCCGGCCAGAGCGGCGCGGTTCAGCTCCTGTCGGATGGTCGCAGCGTCCACCTCCTCAGGGAGCGCCGGCGTGCCGTAAAACATCGGCGCCGAGCTGAGCTCCAAGCTGGGCTCACCCGCCGCATTGACGGCAGATGGGCAGAGGGCGATGACGCGGCCGGAGCCTGTCCCCCAGTTGATCCGCTCAGCCGTCTGCCCGCCTACGTAGAGCACGCTCTCCAATGCGTCGCGCGGGATCGTGAAGGGCTCCTCCACGTCGAGGACGAGGAGGAAGCCAGCGGACGTCTCGGGCGCCTCAGCCCTCCAACGGTGCACGTAAGCCTCCTCGAGCACGTAGGGCCTCGCAGAGATCACCGCGCGCACGCCGACCGCCTGCCGCGGGAGCTCAGGCGGGACGCCGTCCTCCTGCATCCACGGGAGGCCGACGCCTGTCACGGCGCCAGCGATCAAGGTGGTGGCCGCGAGGGACATTAGGAGGATGCTCTTCTTCATGACTGCTTCAGTCCTTCGTGACCTCGATGTCATCCAAGCCAAGGCGCCCGACCTAAGAGGTCCCAGGGACGCCGAAGTCGAGGCGCACAGCGTCGATGATGTGAATGTTGATGCCGCTGTCATTGGCGAGGAAGTCCGTGATCCGGATCCGGACCGTCTCCATCTCGTTGTGCCAGCCGAGGCCGGCGCCGGAGGAGAAGCCGTTACGCTGATACGGC
>JAKVCE010000527.1 GCA_022447405.1 Planctomycetota bacterium
GCATCTCGAGAGCCTCTGGGGCACGGTCCAGCATGGACAATATGCGCGCCTGCTCAGCCATGGCGCTCCACTTCAGCCCAGGTTGCCGCGCAAACAGCTCCTCGTCTTGGAAGGCTGCGACGACGCCCTCTGCGTGCTCCAGCGCCAGCTCGTACTCGCCCTCTCGCCGGAGCAGGCTGGCCAAGGTGTACCGTGTCGAGAGGGTCCTATGGTCTTGGTCACCGAAACGTGAGGAGAGGTCCTTCAACGCATCCTCTGTCATCACGCGAGCCTCAGCGAGCTCGCCGGCCATGGCGAGCATGGATCCCAGCCGCCCGACCACGAATAAGCTGACCCTGTTCTCCGGCCCCAGGTGCTCCATCGCACGCGCACGGACATCGCGCAGCAAGGACACCGCCGAGTCAGCATCCCTCATGCCAGCGTAAGCGTTCGCCATATTGGCGCGGGCGTTCAAGGTCTCTTCATGATTCTCCCCAAAGGCGCGGGAGTAAGCCGCGACCCCGCGATCGATGCGCTCCAGAGCCTTCTCAAACTCACCGAACCTGAGAAATGTGTAACCGATTGTCAGGTGTAGCTCCCCAGCGAGCTCAGGCCTGTCTCTATAGCGAGTTTCCAATCCCGCGACGGTCTCCTCCAGCCGCTCAAGCATAGGGATCGTGACTCCCTCGCCCGGGGCCTGCCCTTCGAAGGTCGCGAGCCAGATCTCAAACATCTCTCGAGCGCCCTGGGCCTCACTCTCAGCAGCTCGTCGCGCAAGCTCCGCCTGATGCTCTTCGGTCCGAGCGCGCCACATCCCATAGGTCCAACCGATGAGACCCAAGAGAGCGACAGCAGCAGCGAACACCCCGACGCGGTGCCGCCGCACAAACCTGCCCACCAGGTACCCAGCGCTCGCAGGTCTCGCCGAGACAGGCTCATGTCGCAGCCATCGAGCTATGTCTGAGGCGAGCGCGTGAGCGGAGGGATACCTGCGCGCCGGGTCTGGGTCTAAGGCGACAGAGATCACCAGCTCCAGGTCTGATGGCAGATCAGACCTGAGGTCGGAGAGACGCCGCGGCGGGCGCTCTGCCACGCAGCGAGCTGCTTCTGGGAGAGACATCCCAGTGAGCACGTGCGGGAGGCCATCGGTCAAGAGTTGAAAACCTATGACCCCAAGCGCGTAGACGTCAGCGCGAGCGTCTAAGCGCCTGGAGTCGCCAGAGGCCTGCTCCGGACTCATGTACGCCAAGGTGCCCAGGAGTTGATCAACGGCCGTCTCGGGCCTGCTCGCCTGCAGGTCTCCATCTGTCGCCCGCGCGACCCCGAAATCGAGCACCTTGGGTTGGCCCTCTCGAGTGACGAGGATGTTGGCTGGCTTCAGGTCCCGGTGCACGACCCCCTTTTGATGGGCGTGATGAACCGCCTCAGCCACCTGGCTGAGGAGACGCATTCGATCCCGCACCGAGAGCGCCTGCTCGCTCGCGTGGTCCAACAGGGAAGACCCCACCACATGCTCCATAGCAAAGAAGGGGACGACCTCTCCCTCGGAGCTAGCTGTTCCCGCCTCATAGATCCTCGCGACCCCCTCGTGAGAGAGGCGCCCGAGGAGCTCAGCCTCATACTCAAAGCGCTTGAGGGCGCGCGGGGAGGTCACGCCAGGCCTTATGACCTTCAGCGCCACATCGCGCTTAGGACTCTTTTGTCGGGC
>JAKVCE010000528.1 GCA_022447405.1 Planctomycetota bacterium
TTGCTGGAATCAGAGGCTTGTGGAAGCACTCCCTGCTCGGCGAGCGATGATGCCACTCAGGCACGGGAGCGATTGGACTCCTGGAGGTGTGGATCGAGAGTGCGCGAGCTCGCGCACCGCGAGCGAACCCCCGCGGACTCAAGCGAGATTAGGAATTCCGAGAGGCCTGTTCCACCACCACTCCTAGGGAATCGTGAGTCATTCCCACACTCTGAAGTGGGCCAAGCGTAGCCCCTGCGCGCCCAAGCCCACGCCACACACCACACCAGGGCCCAGCGCCACCCCATGAAGCTCGCACCCCCCGCATCTAAGCGAAGACGCGCAGCCCCTCGGAGAGGGCACCGCGCGTCTCAAGTGCTCGCCCGCTGTTGCTGCGGGAGAGAGGAGGGCACCGCCTAGCGGTTGTCGACCGCGGGCATCGCGTTGTCGAAGTCGAAGATCTGCGCGATGGGACGCGCGAGGCTCGAGATTCGGTCGTTCGCGACGGCCATGACCACAGGGAGGCCGAGGATCATGACGAGGCTCGTGACGACGAGGAAGCCCTTCACCCAGCCGGGCTCGGTCTCTTCCTCATCAGAGGTCGCCGCTACGCCACGGGCCCGCTTGCGGACGGCCGTGTCGGTCATCGCCACATCGGCCTCTTCCTCGAGCTCGATCTCTTCGACGTCGTCGTCCTCTTGGAGGATCGTCTCGACGTCAGCGATCTCTTCGGTGGCCATACCCGCCTCATCGGCGATGTCCACGTCATCCTCAAAGACGATCTCTTCGCTGGCGCCAGCGTCCACGTCTCCGGTCAGCTCCGAGCGGAGCGTCTCGACGTCTTGCGCACGCAGCTTCATGGTGTCGCCTTCGCGGAAGGCACGGATCTCGCCTTCTGAGACGAGGCGCTTGAGCTCTTCCTCTTGCAGGCGGAGCTGGTCGAGGGCGTCTTCGAAGCTAAGGAACTGATCGTCGGCCACGGAGAAATCTCCTGGAATCGGGGTCTGGGGGGGATGTGTAGAAGAGGTCGAGAGACCTGAATACCGGTCAGCTAGTGTAACGGCTCCAGGCGAGTTCGGTCCAAAGGATCAGCTCCGCGATCAGGAATCCTCCTGCTCTGCGGGGCCAAACATGTCTCGGAGGGCCTTATAGGAGTGCTCAGACTTGTCGTTGTAGCCGTCCAGCTCCAGATCTAGCCCTATCCGACGAGCAGCGACCAGCTTGATCCCCTGAGAGCTCTTGGCTCCTGCAGAGGCCTGGTAGACGGCGAGGTGCTTGCTCTCCGTGTCGATTACGTAGAGCACCATGGCCCCTGTCATGTCCGTTCCGGTGACCGCGATCATGCTCCCGTTGGAGTCCGCTGTCGCGCCGCCCGGCGAAGCCGGCACGGCGGTCTGACCACCAGGGACGCCTCCATCCTGCCCGACGGCGAAGGCGAGGACGACGAGGAGGGGCATAGCGATGAGGACGCCCGCTAACCTCGAGGACTGAATGCTGGGCTCGTTCATGACTGGAAGTGCTCTCTAAAAGGTTGTGCAGGCCAGCGCGGCGCGCACGAGGACAAATATCCTACAAGGGGCAGAAGGTTGCGGCCAAGTCGGGAGATTCCATCACCAGCTCCCCAGGTCCCCAGAGATCTCCTCCAGGAGGTCTTTGAGGGCCACGAGGCCCAGAGGCGCCTCTGAGGTCCCCACGAT
>JAKVCE010000529.1 GCA_022447405.1 Planctomycetota bacterium
CAAGGACGGCACGAAGATGAAGGAGGCCTTCGTCTACGAGTGGCGCGTCTGGCATCTCACTGAGCTGCGCGACCTCTTCCTTGAGGCCGGCTTCTCACAGGTAGACAGCTACTTCGAAGAGGACGATGACGACGGGGACGCTGAGTACCTCCTCGACAACGAGGGCGAGCACGCCGCGGCGTGGATCGCCTACCTCGTCGGGCAGAAGTGACCGTCAGCAGGTGGGGCCCCGGCGGACTCAGTCCTTGCCGATGCCCTCTTCTCCGCGGATGACGAGCCCGCCAGCGAGCTCGATGTCAGCGGGGGTCTCAATCACCCACTCGATCTCGGGGTCGAGCTCGATCTCGATGATGTGAGGACCTGAGGGCTTCACGAGGATGAGGTCGTTCTCGGCGTTGTCGCCCTTCTCGTTGATCTTCACGAGCACCATCGGGAGCCCCACGTCCGCCTCGAAGAGCTTCATCAGGTGGTCGGCGCAGTGCTCGCAGGTCTGACGGTAGAAGACGTAGAGGCCGTCGATGGGGAGCGCGCCGGACTCAAAGTCCACCCAGGACGCGAGGGGGGTGGAGAAGACGTCCTGATCGACCCACTTGTCTGGCTCGAGGACGACGTAGCGCGGCTTCTCGGCCACCTCTTGGGGCGCCTCGCTGCCGTCGCCTTCGGGGGCTGGCGCGGGCGGGGTGGAGCCTGAGTCGATGTAGAGCCAAGGGAAGGCCATGAGCCCAGCGACCGCAGCTGGCGCGAGCCAGGCGGGTCCAGAGCTCTTGAGCGGCTGTTGCCAGGGCTTCGCGAGGAGGAGCAGCGCGAAGAGCACGCCGTCGATCGCCATCATGGTGAGCGGGGTCAGGGTCACGCTGGAGCCCATGCAGCCGCAGGACTCTGCGCCGCTCGCCTGGAGCTGGACCAAGAGGCCCAGGAAGATGACGTACTGGAGCGCGAGGAGGCGCCAGCCGAGGGCTGGGCGCAAGAGGGCGAGGGCGACGATGGAGAGCTCAATGCCGATCGCGAGGCGGAACAAGAGATCGATGTCCACGCCGAGGTCGAAGAGGACCGGGGGGAGGTCCTTCGGAGTCCCCGCGAAGAGCTTGAATGAGGCCCCGATGGCGAGCCAGAGGGCGGGCAGCAGGATTGAGAGGCGGGTGCGGAGGCCCGCAGCGGGTGTGTCTTCGGTCATGAGAGTCTCCTTAGGGGAGCCTACGGAGGGGCTGCTGCGACTGTTGGCAGCCTCCTCCTCGTCTCCCATCGGCGGGGTAAGAGGCTCCCTGACCCAAAGAGTGGGGTTCACTCAAGGCCTAGAAATCACGATATCTGCTATGGAGCCCCCAGATGGGTCCCCGCAAACGCATATGAAACTCTCTCAATACATGGTCCGAATCACCCCTCATGGGCGTGTTTGTGCCCTCTTTGCAGCGTTGGTCATCTCTTGCGGAGAGTCTGAGGAGCCGACGTCCGACCAGAGCGGGCGCGGACCGGTCCGGTATCTCTTCGAGGAGCCGATGGTCCGTATCGAGCTGCCAGAGAGCCTGGTTCAACCGGAGGTCGCCCGGCTCCTTGAGCAACCACAAGTCTGGATCCTCGACGAGCCCATCGAGGTCCACACCTGGGTGGCGGACGAGCCTCGTTTCTTCGACACCCCGCAGAAGCGCTGGATGTCCAACCTCCGGTACCAGACCGCC
>JAKVCE010000053.1 GCA_022447405.1 Planctomycetota bacterium
AGCAGAGCGGAGCACGTCTGGGAAGCGCCCGATGCGCAGGAGCACACCCCTCGCATCCTCCAGCGCCGCCCAGTCCGGATCCCCGCCGCCCTCGCCGCGGTCCGCGGCCTTGCGCTGGATCGAGGCGAGGCGGGCGTGGGTGTACTGCACATAGGGGCCGGTCTCACCCTCAAAGGAGAGGATCTCGTCCCAGTCGAACTCGACGTCCTTGATCCGCTCCCGTCGCAGGTCGTTGAAGACCACCGCGCCGACGCCGACCTGCTCGGCGACCTCGGCAGCGCATGCCAGGTCCGGGTTCTTCTCGTTGACGATGCGCAGGGCCTCCTCGACGGCGCGGTCGAGGACGTCCTCGAGGAAGATGACGCGCCCTTTGCGGGTGCTCATGCGGCCCTCGGGGAGGCGCATCATCCCGAAGGCGATGTGCTCGACGCGCTCCTCCCAGTCGAGGCCCATGCGCTCCAAGACGCCCTTGAGCTGCTGGAAGTGGAGGCGCTGGTCACCGCCGACCACATAGAGGCAGCGGGTGAACTCATAGAGCTCCCAGCGGTGGAAGACGGCGGCGAGGGCGCGCGTGGCGTAGAGGGTGGTGCCGTCTGTCTTGCGGAGCAGGCAGGGGGGCGTGCTCTCCGAGATGTGCGAGAGGTCCACGATCAGCGCGCCCTCGCTCATCTCTGTGATGCCCGCTGCGTCGACCCGCTCGACAGCGCTCTCGAGGTAGGGCTCATAGAAGGCCTCGCCGCGGACCTCATCGAAGGTGACGCCGAGCCTGGAGTAGATCTTGTCGAACTCGGCCAGCGAGAGCTCCGTGATGTGCTCCCACTTCTTGCGGACCTCCTCGTCTTCGCCGCCCTCGAGGGCGCGGAACGCGGCGCGGCCCGCCTCTGCGAGCTCAGGGTCAGACTCCTCTTCTTCGTGGTAGCGGACGTAGAGTGCGAGGAGGGCTTGGATCGGATCAGACTCAAGGTCCGTCTCTGCGCCCCAGCGGTCGATGGCTGCGATGAGCTTGCCGAACTGGCTGCCCCAGTCTCCGATGTGGTTGATCCCGACGGTCTCGTACCCGAGCGCGTCGAAGATGCGCTGCAGCGCGCCGCCGATCACGGTCGACCGCAGGTGCCCGACGGACATCGGCTTGGCGATGTTGGGCGAGGAGAGGTCGATGACGATCTTCTTTCCCTCGCCCTCTCGCGAGGAGCCGTAGGCGGGGCCAGCCTCGATGGCCGCGCTCACCACAGCCTCGGCTAGGCGAGACGGATCGACGCGGAAGTTCAGGTAGGGGCCAGCCGCCTCCACGCTGATCCCTTCGAGATCTTCAGCGAGTACGCCCGCGAGCTCACCCGCGATCGCGGGGGGCGCCTTCTTGAGGGCCTTCGCGAGGGGGAAGCAGGGGAAGGCGAAGTCGCCGAGCTTCGGGTCTCTCGGCTGCTCCAGCTTGATCTCTTCGGCCGGCAGACCGCACCTCGCGGCGAGTGCGGCTCGGATCTTGTCGGTGAACTCCTGCATCGTCTCCTCTGTCTAGCGCTGGCGACCAGCGCCCGGATGGGGGCCTAAGAGGATAGCGATCAGTCCGCCCACTGCTCCCACTCCTCGTTCGCCTCTTCCAGCGCTCGCTCAAGCTCGGCGATCTGGAACTGGACCTCACGGGTCGCCTCCTGGTCCTTGTAGACCTCCTCGGTGCCCAGGGACACGCGCAGGCGCTCCAGCTCCTCCTCGAGCTCCATGATCTTTGCCTCGACCTTCTCGAGCTTCCACGGGTTCTTGGCTCGCTTCTTCTTGGGCTCTTTAGCCTTGGCGGCGCTCTCTTGGGCGGCCTTCTTGGCCCGCCGCTCCTCGTCCTTGCGCGCTGAGTGGGCCTGCTCCTGCTCCTCCGTCTTCACGCGGCGGTAGTCGGTGTAGTTGCCGCGGAACTCCCGGACCGCGCCGCCTGAGACCTCGATGATGCGTCCGCAGAGGCCGTCCAAGAACTCCCTGTCGTGGCTGACACAGACCAGCGCGCCAGAGAACTCACCGAGCATCTCCTCGAGCGCCGTCCGCCCGGCGAGGTCGATGTGGTTGGTGGGCTCGTCCATCGCGAGCCAGGTGGGCTCCGTCACGAGGAGCTTCGCGAGCGAGAGGCGCGCGCGCTCCCCGCCCGAGAGGGCGCTGACGGACTTCTCTACCTCGTCGCCGCGGAAGAGGAACTTCGCGAGGTGGCTGCGCACCTCCAGGTCGGTCCAAGCGGGCCGGACGCGCCGAAGCTCGGTCATAGGTGTGCCGTCGTCGCGGAGCGCGCTCGTGTCTTGGTCGTAGAAGCCGCAGACGGCCCCGTGGCCCTTGTCGACCTCGCCCGCGATCGGAGCGGCGCGCCCAGTGATGATCTTCAACAGCGTCGACTTCCCCGCCCCGTTAGGCCCGACGATCCCGACGCGCTCGCCGCGGCCGATGCGGAGGCTCACATCCTCGAAGAGGACGTTGTCTCCATAGCCTCCCTTGAGTCCGCGCGCCTCGAGCACCAGCTCACCTCCACGCTCCGCCTTGGGCGCCTGGATCACGGGCCTGCGGACGTCGAGGTAGGGCTGCTCAAGCCGCTCGAGGTTCTCGAGCTTCTTCATGCGTCCCTTCGCCTCTGCGGTGCGCTGGCTCCCCATGTGCTTCTTGATGAAGACCTCCTCCCGGCGGACCTTCGCGATCTGGATCTCCCACGCGCGGAGGGCGGACTCGAAGCGCTCGGCCTTCAGCTCGAGGTACTTGGAGAACTTGCCGGGGTAGCGCGTGAGGCTCCCGCGCTCGACCTCAACGATGTTCGTCACCGCGTTCTCCAAGAGCCGCCTGTCGTGGCTCACGATGAGGACGCCAGTCTTGAGCTCGCTGAGCCAGGCCTCCATCCACTCGATCCCCTCCAGGTCGAGGTGGTTTGTGGGCTCGTCGAGCAGGAGCAGGTCGTGACCAGCCGCGAGCTCGCGGGCGAGGGCGGCGCGGTTCTTCTCGCCGCCTGAGAGGGTGGAGGCCTCCCGATCCCAGAAGGCCTCGCCGAGGCCGATGCCGGAGAGGACGGCCTCGACGCGGCGACCGATCTCCCAGGCGCCGGCAGCGTCGATGCGCTCGGAGAGGGCGGTGTGGCGTTCGAGGAGCTTGTCGAGCTCCTCGCCTTCAGCCTCGCCCATGGAGTCTCCGATCTTCTCGAACTCTTGGATGAGCTCTCTCGCGTAAGCCAGGCCTCCCTCGACATAGCTGCGGACCGTGACGCCGGCCCCGAACTCTGGTCGCTGCGGGACGTGCCCGACCTTCACGCCCTTGCGGCGCTGCACCTTCCCCCAGTCAGGCGTGTCCAGGCCCGCGATCATCGCGACGAGGGTGCTCTTGCCTGCGCCGTTGGGACCGACGAGGCCAACGCGCTCACCCTCGTCAAGCTGCAGCGTGGCGCCAGAGAGCACCTCCTGCGCGCCGAAGTGCTTGCGCAGGTCATCCACAACGACGAGGGTCAAAGGGGCTCCTTGGGCTTAGAGGGAGAGCAGCTCTGCGGCCCGCTCGAGCTCCTCCGCTGGAGCGTCGCAGGGGCCTGGGAAGGGGAAGTCACCGATCCCGTTGGTCGGGATCAGGTGGACGTGGACGTGGGGGACCTCCCAGCCGACGACCGAGACGATGACGCGCTCGCATCCGAGCGCGCTGCGCAGCTTGGCCTCGACGCTTCGGACCGCTCCCCAGAGCGCCTCGTACTCCTCCCCGCTGAGGTCGAAGAGGTAGCTCACCTCCCGCTTCGGGACTACGAGGGTGTGGCCTGGCTGCACCGGGCGGATGTCCAGGAGGGCGAGGTGATGGGGGTCCTCCCACACGCGCGTGCAGGGGATCTCTCCAGCGATGATCTGTGAGAAAATGCTAGGCATGGCGGGAGATTAGCGAGGACTGGCCGTGCGCGCACTCAAGGGTCCCACTAAGATCGTCATACCATGCCTGCGCCGCCCGCTGATGCCCGCACATTCCTCACTGAGTGCGCCTCAGTGGAGCCCTGTGGCGAGGACGGCGTGATCCTGCGCCTCAAGAGGGATGAGCCCCTTCCGCCCCTCCGCGCGGCCCGATTCTTCATGCTGAGCGCCGACGTCCCGGGCTTCCCGACGATCCCGAGGCCCTTCTCCGTCTACCGACAGGAGAGCGGCGAGCTGGAGTTCCTGATCAAGGTCATGGGGCGCGGGACCCGCGCCTTAGCGGACCTCTCTCTCGGCACGACGGTCCGCGTGACAGGACCCCTGGGGAACGGATGGCCAGAGATCGACGGTGACGCCCACGCCGTCATGCTCGCCGGCGGGATAGGTTCGGCCCCGTTCTTCATGGCGATCGAGCAGGCGCTGGCCGGGAGCCACGGGAGCAAGCTTGAGGCCAGCGACATGACCCTGGTCTATGGCGCGGCGACGAAGGGCTTCCTCTACGACATCGAGCGCTTCGCTGCCTTGGGCGTGCGGGTCGTCGCCGCGACAGATGACGGGACAGATGGCTTTCACGGCAACGCGCTCGAGGCGCTCAAGCAGGGCTGGGAGACCGGCGAGATCCCGACGGACTGTCGGCTCTACGCCTGCGGCCCCGACCCCATGCTCCGCGCGACGGAGCGCCTGGCCCGTGAGCGCGAGCTCGAGTGCTGGCTCAGCTTGGAAGACCTCATGGGCTGCGGCGTCGGGATCTGCAACGGATGCCCCGTGCCCACTCTCCCTGAGGGGGCGATGGGGGACTGGCCGAATGCCAAGTGCTGCGTCGAGGGCCCGGTGTTCTCGATCGCCGACGTGACGCTCTAGGGCTCTGACGGCGCGAGTCCTGGCTACTTGGGGACGTCGTCCGCCTCGCCGATGTACCCGAGCCCGCGCATCAGCTCCTCAGCGAGGGCCTGATCCGTGAACGCGTCCACCCGCATCACGGCGCCCTCTTCCAGCCAGCGGACGATCTCCTCCTTGAGAGAGGCCATGCGGACCACGTTGCGCGTCGCGACGTTCTCCTTGCCCTCGGTGTCGGAGTAGAGGTCGAAGAGCTGGTGTTGCTCGGCCTCTAGGTTGTTCTGCTTGGGCGCCCACACATAGAGCCAGCGCTCCTTCAAGCAGCCATGGATCTGGAGGGTCTTGTCGCGGTGCTCCTGCGGCCCGTTCGGCCAGCGGCCGAGAGAGGTCGTGAAGAAGATCGTCTTCTCCTCTGGATTGCTCTCTCCGGTCGCCTCCAAGAGGTTCACGAGGGGCATGCTCTCTGGCGCAGCGAGGTTCGCGGCGGCCAAGAGGGTCGGGGCGAGGTAGCGGTTCTCCACGCGCGCATCGACGCGCTCACCTGAGGGGACCCCCGGTCCGAGCATGATGAGGGGAATCTGCATCGACTCGGAGAAGAACTGCCTCCCGTGGCCGAGCATCATGTGCTCCATGAACTCTTCGCCGTGGTCGCTTGTGATCGCGATCACCGTGCGATCGTCGAGGCCCATCGCGGTCAGGGTCGCGAAGAAGGAGGAGAGCCTCGCGTCTAAGGTCGCGACCTCGGCGCTGTAGAGGCTGCTGTAGAAGTCAACGAACTGGTCGAGCTTGGTCGTGTCCTCCAGCTCACCGCTCAGGTGCGCCTTGAGCAGAGCGTAGGTCATTTGCTCGGTGAAGCCCGCAGGCGGCTCCTCACAGAAGCGCTCCCTCATGATGGGGTCGGGGCTGTAAGGGGTGTGTGCGTCGAGGAGGTGCAGGTAGAGGAAGAAGCGGTTCTCGCTGTTCTCACGGAGCCACTGGACGACGTCCGGGAGGATCAGGTCCGAGTCCTCTTGGGCGTGCTCGAAGAAGCCCTCGAAGCCCTGGTCGAAGTTTCGCTCGGCGCAGATCAGCGGGTTCGCGCTGAAAGCGGCGGTCGTGACCCCGTGCTGCAGGAAGACCTCTGCGAGGGTGTTGAGCTCCTCGACGAGGAAGCTCGACTTGGAGCCGACGATCCCGTGTTGGGGCGGGGAGAGGGAGGTGAGGAGGCTCGCAGTGGAGGGCCAGGTCCAAGGTGAGGCGGCGTAGGCGCGGTCGAAGACGACGCCGCGCTCTGCGAGGGCGTCGAGCCCAGGAGTGAGTCCGCTCGTGTCACCGTAGGTGCCGAGGCGATCTGCGCGCAGCGTGTCGAGCACGATCAGGATGACGTTCGGCTCCTCGATGGTTGAGCGAGCGCGGACCCTCCTCATCTTCTTGATGACGTTGAGCTCGGAGAACCCGCTCTTCACATCTTCGAGGCCCGCGCCGTCGCCATCGACACGCAAGGTGAGCTCCCCGCCACCAGCGAGGGGCACCTCGCCCTCCTCCCAGCGCCGCTGGATCTCGGGGAGCGCTTTGTTGAAGGGGACGTTCGCGTGATAGACCGGCTCTCCACGGAGCAGCACGACGAAGCGCACCTCCGCGCCCTCGCCGCCGTTGTACGAGCTGTGATCTACGCCGGCTGCGAACCGAAGGTAGGTCGATTGCCCGATGTCCTCAGGGATGGTGAACGTGACCTCGCTCACGGGCGGCATGAGGAGCGCGCTCCTCATGCCCGCGTGCGAGTTCTTCCCCGTGACGGGCGTGATCGTTCCCGGCTGGACCTTCCGCCCCTCAGGGACGCGCTTCACGACCCTGCGCTCCGTCTGAGTGATCAGGGAGTCGAGGTAGCTCTCGGCCTCAAAGCTCTCCGGCTCTGTGCACCCGAAGGAACACACTCCCAGCCCGAGCGCTCCGAAGAGCAGCGCGGTGCTGGCAGCTTTGGCACCGAGGGGGGGACGATGAGAGGCGGACATGCGGGTTGCTTGGGCCAAGGAAGGCCCATTCATACCCTCTATCGACTGCTGAGGTGCATGGCTGATGCTCTAGAGAGGGGCCCTCAGCCCTCCTCCCGGATCCCGTCCAATGCTTCCCTGATGCGCTGTTCTGCGGCCTCCCTGTGCCCTGGGGCGAGCTCTTGGGAGGGGAGCAGGTCCAAGGCGCGCTCTAGGTGAGCCCTCGCCTCCTCTTTCAGGCCGTAGGAGGAGAGGGCGACCCCAGCGTCCGCCTGCACCTGGTAGTCATCAGGGAGGTTGGCGCTGGCGCTGCGGAAGTGCTCTAGGGAGGTCTCTAGTTCGCCTGCACGAGCGAGGATCTGCGCGATGAGGTAGTGGCTGGGTCCGTGCCTCCTCTCGAGCGCGAGGGCCCTGTTCGCGAAGCGCAGCGACTCCTCGTACGAGGCTCGGTCGTACTCGATCGCGGCGATCGCCCACTGCACGTTGACGTCATCCGACCTGAATGAATGGATCAACTCCTCTAGCTCGGGCACGACCTTGCCGACGTTGCGCAATCGGAAGGCGTTGAGGAGCGAGGGCGTGGCGCGCAGGTGGTCGCCCGCTTCATAGAGCAGAGCGCCGAAGGTGTAGTGAGCCTCGAAGTTGTCCGGCATCTTCAGGCAAACTTCTTCGAGGAGCGGCATGGCGTCCGCGACGCGGTTCGTGGCGAGGAAGACCTTGGCGAGGTCGAAGAGCGCTTGCGAGTTCGATGGGTTCTCGCGCAACGTCTCCGTCAGCCAGCGCTCAGCCTCTTGGAAGTCGCGCCGCTTGGCGGCGAGCGTGCCCAGGATGGACTTCGGTCCTGGGGAGCGCGGGTGATAACTCAAGGCGTCCATCGCCAGGTCCTTCGCGCGGGCGTCGTCGCCGGCGCGCTCCAACGCGACACCCAGCGCGACCATGTAGCGCAGGTCGCGCGGGCTGTTCGTGAGGGCGACCTCCAGGTTGGGGACCGCTTGCTCCGGTCGCCCGACCCGCAGGTGCAAGAGCCCCATGTTGAAGTGGGCCTCCACGCATTGAGGGTTGACGTCCATGGCGCGGCGGAACGCCTCGGAGGCCTCGGTGACCTGGCCCGCGCCCATCCGCGCCACGCCCATGCCGGTCAGGGCGAGCGCGCGGTTGGCGGCGTTGGGGTCCTCGCCCCGGATCTCCTTCACCCGGTCGAGCTCGTCGATGATGCGCTGGAAGACCAGGGCCGGGGTCTCGAAGTCGCGGAACTCATCGCTCTCTGCCGCGAAGATGAGGCACCAGCCGAGCCCCAGGTTCATCTGAACCTCGTCATCCTCAGAGGCGAAGATCGTGTAGTCGGAGTTTCTCGCCTCCGCGAGGAGTTCCATCCCCTGCTCGTAAGTGTTCCGGGCCTCTGCGAGGGTTTCGAGTGAGCCCGTCTCCTTGAACTCTTCGAGCAGCACCTTGCCCATGCCCCAGTACACGTTCGGGTTGCGGGGGTTCTGCTCGAGGGCCGTGCGGAAGAGCGCCTTATCGTCCTGCCATGTGCTCGCGTGGCTGATGTCTTGCGCGGCGTAGCCGACAGCGAGCGCGCTGAGCGCGATGACGCTGGCGCGCTCGGAGAGGCGGGTCGTCGCGAGGTGAGCGATGGTGAGCGCGGCGCCGAGCGCCGCGAGGTAGAGGAAGCGATCGGAGAGCGGGAAGGTGCCCACCGACTCGACCCGGAGGAGGACCGGCGCGATGGCTGCGGGGATGACGAGGAGGGAGGCGGCGAGGAGGTGTGCGCCCCGCTTGTAGGCGCGGTGAGCTCCGAGGAGGAGGAGCGCCGCCCACGCGGCGGGCCACAGGAAGGAGGCGCTCAGGGCTGGGAGCTCCGGGCTGAAGGAGCGGAACAGGTTCAGCTCGAGCGGGAGAGCGAGGAGCGCGGCCGCGCCTCCGAGCAGCTCGGCGCGGAGCTGCAGCAGCCTGGCGGGGCCTACGCCGAAGTCGGTCGTTGTTCTGTTGAAGCCAGCGAGGAGGTCACCGAAGACCCCGACGCGCGCTCCGTACCAGACGAGGAGGGCGATGAGCATGGGACGGAAGGCTGCCCATGGGGTGCGGTGTTCATCCCCTCGCGCTAGCCGCCCGAGGACGAGGGCGACGGGGAGGAGCCCGATCGCGGACTCCTTGCAGCACAGGGCGGCGAAGAAGAGCGCGCCGGTCTTCCAGCCCGCGGCGAGCTCGTGACGCTGGGAGGTGAGGACGCCCGCGACGGCGAACAAGCCGAAGCACATGGCGAGCGGGTCGGAGATCCCGGAGATCCACGCCACGCTCTCGAGGTGGACGGGATGGAGTGAGAAGAGGAGCGCCGCCCAGAGCGCGGCGCGCTCGCTGTCCATGAGCCTCCGCGCGACCGCGTAGGCGCCGAGGGCTGCGCCAGCGTGGAGGAGGATGGACGCCGCATGGAAGGCCCACGGCGCCGCTCCGCCGAGGTGATAGGTCAGGGCGAGGGCGAGCATCGAGAGCGGGCGGTAGTAGCCGACGTGCTGCGCCGTGTGCGGGTCGAGGAAGTCCCAGTAGGAGCCCGTGAAGAGCTCTCCGACTCTTGAGAGGTCCGCGATGATCGCGTTGCGGCTGATGAGGAGGTGGTCGTCATAGACGAGCTCTCCGCCGAGGCAGCGGGCGAACACCAACACCGTCGCGAAGACGATGAGCCAGGTTGAGCGCCGCGTGGCGCTCTGGGGGAGGTCTTGGGAGACAGACATCAGCGCACATGAGATACGCGCGCGTGCCCCTCTGCCTACCGTCGTGTGCTCAAAAAATGGGGTGAGGGCCCTCGATCGCCCGCCTGAAGGCCCCCCTCATGCTGGCTTGGGAGAGCGCGTCAGGGGCAGAAGACCACCTTCAGCCCGTCGGAGAGGTTGAAGTTGGAGCCGCCGGCGGGGGGGTCACGGAACCAGAACTGAAAGTTGAACTCCATCCCGTCGATGATCGTGCCGTTGCCAGAGCTCATCGGGGGCTGGCTGTAGTCGAGCGCGTAGCTCGCGTCTCCGATGTTGTCGGTCTGAATGACCGGCAAGCGGAAGGTGCCTAGGAA
>JAKVCE010000530.1 GCA_022447405.1 Planctomycetota bacterium
TTACTGCCTCAACATAATCTTCTTCAAGAATCTGCCTTCGAATCTGGGATTCACCGTTTCGCAAGAGTGCACCCTGCGGAAGAACTACGGCCATGCGGCTCGAACCACCCTCGGCCATCGACGCGATCATGTGCTGGACGAAGGCGTAATCACCGTAGTTATCCTGCGGCAGGCCATACTGCGCCCGCCCCCAGGGATCGTTCTCCCAGATGTCGCGTCCCCAGTCCTTGAGTGAGAACGGTGGATTGGCGATCACGCAGTCGAACTTCGCCAGGCCGCCGGCACCGTCGGTGAAGGCGGGGTTGCGGAGGGTGTCTTCGCGGGCGATCTGGAAATCCTCGATGCCGTGGAGGACGAGGTTCATGCGGGCGACCGAGGAGGTCGTGAGGTTCTTCTCCTGGCCGTAGATCTTGCCGAAGAAGGTGCGCGGGTCGCCGCCCTGGCGCTTCACGTGGTCGATCGCGGCCAGCAGCATGCCGCCGGTGCCGCAGGCGGGGTCGTAGATCGACTCGCCTTCCTTGGGGTCGAGGATCTCGACCATCATCCGCACCACGCTGCGGGGGGTGTAGAACTCGCCGGCCTTGTTGCGGCGGGTGACGTCGGCGAACTTGCCCACGAGGTACTCGTAGGCGTCGCCCAGGACATCGGTGTCGACGGCGTTGTTGCCGAGCTCGATCGCCGAGAAGCCCTCGATCATGTCCTTGATCAGCTCGTCGGTGAACTTCTCCTTGTTGCCCCAGTCGCCGGTGCCGAAGACGCGGTAGAGGGTGTCGGGGTTGACCCGCTCGATCTCCTGCATGGCGTGCTTGAGGGCCGCGCCGACGTTCTGCGGGGTGGAGCGGATGTCGTCCCAGTGGCAGCCGTCGGGGATCTGGAAGCGGTGCTCGTCCTCGAAATCCTCGCCGTACTGCTCGAGCATCCGGGCGTGCTCTTCATCCCAGACATCGCTGATCCGCTTGAAGAAGAGCAGCGGCAGGATGTAGCCCTTCCAGTCGGTCCGATCGACCGCCGAGCCGCGCAGGATGTTGGCGGCTTCCCAGAGGTGGGACTGGAGCTTTGTTTGACTGAGCCGACTGATGTTAATAAGAAAACCTTGGCCAAATGGTTTGCCGTGTTACGCACTTCAGATAAGAACTTCAGAAGGCTTTCGATTGTCGGCGATTAACCGCCGTTCGTCTAGTAAACAGGAGCTCAATAGCGTGAAAGACCAAGAATAAGGGAACTGAGGAATTCAAGGAAGAGGTGGCGAAAATCGAAGAGAACATCGAGGCATGGAAGAAACGTCGCGCCGCAGACGAAAAGTGGTTCGAAACCGTCTCTTAACTTCCGCCAGCGTCTGATCAAGAACCATCCGGCTCACTGCTGCCCATGCCGGCTGGATATGTGGCTACGCTCCCACATGCCGCCCCCGATCCTACGCGCGCGCGCGCAGAGCCTTGGCGACGCTGGGATCGATCAGGAAGACCGTAGGTTGCTGATGCCGCCCCTGGCGGTCGGGGGCTGACGACAATCGCTCGCTGGGGTAAATTAGGGTCGTCGTCGGGTGCCCACAGCGGTAGCTCCGCGAAGGGCCTCCAAACGAGCCAGAGACGCTTGCGGTTAGTTCAAAACACCTGCCAACCGCATCGCCCCCGGCTCGGCCCGACTGTAGGCAGGTGTTTCTATGTTGTCTGT
>JAKVCE010000531.1 GCA_022447405.1 Planctomycetota bacterium
GAGAACTCCTTGAGGAGTTCGCCAAGATTGAAGACGAGAACTCCGGCAACAAGACCTTCTTCGAGAAGATCACAGGCATCTTCAGCTGAGGTATACGAACCGAGATGACTCCTAAGAAGCGCAAGAGAGATGTCGAGGCCGCTGAGGCGGGCCTCGAAGAGCAGGACGCACCGGCCGTCGAAGAGGTGGACGAGGACCCGCTCGCCCGCGCCGAGCGCGAGCGAGACGAGGCCATCGCCAACTGGCAGCGCGCCCGCGCGGACTACAAGAACCTCAACCGACGCAGCCTCGAGACCATCGACGCGGCCGTCGGCCGCGCGCGCACAGAGGTCTTGGGAGAGCTCCTCCTCGTGCTCGACTACCTCGACATGGCGCTCATGGCTGAGTGCACCGGCGAGGAAGCGAAGAACCTGCACTACGGCGTCAGCCTCACCCGCGACCAGATGCTCGGCGTGCTCGAGCGCTTCGAGGTGAAGCCGATCGAAGAGCTCGAGACCTTCGACCCCGCGATCCACCAGGCCCTCTCTAAGGTCGATGACCCCGAGCGAGCCGAGGGAGAGATCGTCGAGGTCGTCCGCAAGGGCTACCGCATCGGTGAGCAGGTCCTACGCCACGCGCAAGTGCATGTCGTCGGCGTCGAGGAGCCCAGCCCCGCGCCCGCTGACGACGAGGACACTGAAGAGGAGTCCTCCGAGGAGGCCTGATCTCATGCCCACCTACGAGTACCGTTGCTCATCCTGCGGAGCGGAGATGGAGATCTTCCACTCCATGACCGAGGACGCCCGCACGAAGTGCCCGGAGTGTGGCGAGGAGGCCCTGACGCGCCTCATCAGCGCCGGCGGCGCCGTGCTCTTCAAGGGCTCTGGCTTCTACGAGACGGACTACCGCTCGGACTCATACAAGGCCGGCGAGAAGGCCGCCAAGAAGGACTCCAAGCCCTCCGACTCCAGCTCCAAGCCGAGCGAGCCCTCCTCAGACTGAGACGCCGAAGAGCTCCTCGATGAGCTCGCTGATCGCGTCTGTGTCAGAGGCCCCGATCACCCGGTCCGCCGCGGCCATGGCCTCTGGCATCCCGTCCCCCATCGCCACCGAGAGGCCCGCTGCCTCAAACATCGGGAGGTCGTTCGTCGCGTCACCGACACAGACGACGCGCTCCGAGGGGATGCCCTCCTCCTGCTCCAGCCAGCGCAGCGCCTCAGCCTTCCCCAGGCAAGGCGGGTGGACGTCGACCACCTGCAGCGGACTCTGCCGGTAGGCGTGCAAGATCGAGAGCGGGAAGTGCGTGAGATACGCCGGCGCCCGGAGCGTGGCCTCGACCTCAGCGTTGAAGGGATCGCTCGTCTCATGGGACCTCGAGAAGACCGTCACCCTCATGAGGTACTCGCGCGGGAGGTCCCGACGAGCCACGACCTCGAGCCTGCCTAGCCCCGCGATGGTCTCCTCATCGAGGGCGTCCTTCGGCGGAGGCACGAACTTGCTGCCGGCGAGCATGACACACACGAAGTGATCGTTGGCGGCGGGGTTGGCCATGACCGGGTCAAGGACCGGGTCGGAGAGGATCTGCTCCTCGAGCAGACGCTCTGTCTTGGGACACCAGACCCCTGCGCCGTTGAACACGACCGCTGGCTCCGTGAGCTCACGAGTCCAAAACTCCGCGGCCAACACCAACTGCT
>JAKVCE010000532.1 GCA_022447405.1 Planctomycetota bacterium
TCATCGGTCGTCGCGTCGTCGAGCGGCTCCTCGAGCGCGGCGTCCCCACCACCTGCCTCTCACGCCGCGCGCACGGGCTGCCGCCCAGCTTCGATGAGCACCTCGCCTCAGGGGCCTTGCGCCTCCGACGCGCGGAGCTCTCAGAGCCTGCAGGCCTCGAGGCCGAGCTGCGCGACGCGCGCTGCGTCATCCACCTAGCCACTGGCGCCGCAGACGACTGGGAGACCACGGAGCGTCACATGGTCCGCGGGAGCCGCGCGTTAGCGGAGGCCTGCGCTCGCGCTGGCTGTGGGCGCCTGCTCTACGTCTCCTCGGTCGCCGCCCTGGACACCGGCCTCCACCAAGGAGGACGCGCGATCGCTGACTCCATCGCGACCGACCCGCAGCCTCGGAAGCGCGCCGTCTACGCCCGCGGCAAGGCCGCCGCCGAGGCGGCCGTGCTCGCCGCTTCGGCTGAGACCGGCCTCCCCACCACCATCGCTCGCCCCGCCGTGGTCCTGGGCCGCGGCACCCCGATGCAGCACTCTGGCTTCGGCCTCTGGGTCACGGACAACCACTGCGTGGGCTGGGGCCGCGGTGAGCACAAGCTGCCCCTGGTCGACGTCGAAGACGTCGCAGAGGGCCTGGTGCTCGCGGCTCTCTGGGAGGGCAGCGAGCTGGACGGCCGCGCCCTCAACCTCTCCTCGCCGCCGCTCCTCACCGCCTCCGAGTGCGTCGCAGAGCTGGCCCAGTACACCGGCAGGGACCTCCACTTCCACCCCCGCTCCCTGGCGCTCTCCCAAGCGCTCGAGCTCGGCAAGTGGATCGTAAAGCGCATCGGCGGCCGCGAGGTCGACCTCCCCTCCTACAGAGACCTCTGCGCGCGCGGACTCTTCGGCGAGTTCTCTTGCGAGACGGCCCGCGAAGTCCTCGGATGGAGACCCATCGATGACCGCGAGGCGCTCCTGGAGCGCTGCCTGCGCATCTACGGCGAGCGATGAGCGCCCCTCACATCCTGCACATCTTCAGCACCTTCGCGCCGGCTGGCCCGGAGCTGCGCGCCGTGAGCTTGATGAACGCGAGCGGCGACACCTACCGTCACTCCATCCTCGCGATCGACGGTCGCACAGACGCCGCCGAAGCGCTCTCCGACAGCGTCGACGCGCGCGCGCTCGAATCCATCCCTAAGGCGGGCACCTTGAAGACCACCCGCCGCCTGCGCCGGCTGCTCCGCAGCGAGGAGCCCGACCTCGTCTGCACCTACAACTTCGGCGCCATGGACGGCGTGCTCGCAGCCGTCGGCGCCAAGGTCCCCGTGCTCCACCACGAGGACGGCTTCAACGCTGATGAGGCAGCGCGCTTCAAGCGCCGCCGGGTCTGGCTGCGCCGCGCCCTCTTACCCCTCGCCCACAAGGTGATCGTCCCCTCGAGGCGCCTCGAAGAGCTCGCAGCGGAGCTCTGGCGACTCAAGCCTGGCCAGGTCGAGCGGATCCCCAACGGGATCCAGACAGACACCTTCACGGCCGCGGATCGGAACCAGCCGCTGCGCGCCGAGCTAGGGATCCCTGCATCAGCCTGCGTCGTCGGCTTCATGGGACACCTGCGCCCGGTCAAGAACGCCGCGCGCCTCCTGGAAGCCGCCGCGCCCATCGCAGAGGAGCGCGACCTCCACCTGCTCATTCTCGGCGACGGG
>JAKVCE010000533.1 GCA_022447405.1 Planctomycetota bacterium
CTCTCGGCGCTGCGACCGGGCTCGTGCTCGGCACCGGCGGCGCGGCTGCGGCGGCCTGCTCCGCGCTCCGCGAGGTCGGCGCGAAGCTCCTCGTCGCGGGTCGTAGCGAAGAGCGCGCCCGCGCCCTCGCCGAGCGCTTCGGCGGCCAAGGTGTCGCCTGGGAGGCGGTGGCGGACTCCGAATACGACCTGCTCATCCATTGCACTCCGGCGGGCTCGCTGGCGGACCCTGAGACCTCGGCTGTCCCCGAGGAGTGGATCCGCGAGGGCGCCCTGGTGCTGGACGGCGTCTACCGTCCGGTGAAGACGCCGCTCTTGGCGGCGGCCCTGGCGAAGGGCTGCACCGCGGTGCCCGGCGGTGAGTGGTTCGTTCGCCAGGCGGCGCAGCAGTACAAGCTGTTCACCTCACAAGAGCCTGACAATGAGCTCTTGCGCGCGGCCTTCCGGCACGCGCTCGACGAGGAGCGCGAGGCTTGAAGCCGATCGTGCTCGTGGGCCTGCGCTGCGCCGGGAAGTCTTCGGTGGGGCGCGCGCTCGCGGCGGCGCTTGAGCTCCCCTTCGTCGACCTAGACGAAGAGCTCGTCGCCCAGTCCGGGGGCGGGGAGAGCGCGGGGGGCCTCTTAGCCGAGCTCGGCGCGCCCGCCTTTCGTGAGGTCGAGGCCGCGGCGCTCGCGGGCTGCTTGTCGCGCGGTCCGCTGGTCCTCGCTACGGGTGGGGGCGCGGTGGAGTATGAGGAGAGCTGCGCGCTCCTGCGCAGCGGCGCCCGCGTCCTCTGGCTCGACGCCTCAGAAGAGGAGCTCTTGGAGCGCCGGGCGCAGGACGACACCCCGCGGCCCCTGCTCTGTGGAGACGATCCCGCTGAGGAGCTCACGATCTTGGCCGCGCGGCGTAGACCTCTCTACGAGTCGCTCACCCGGTCCCCCTTGGACACGAGCGGACGAAGCGTTGAGGAGCTCGCCAAAGAACTCGCGGAGGCGCTGCGAAACGAAGACGGCTGGGCGGACTAGGATGTGTGCGTGAAGAGCATCGGAGACAGGCGAGTTGAGAGCGCGGTGGTGCGCTCGTGCGCTCCGTTGGTGCCCGCGCTCATCCTCTCCCTCGCGAGCTGTCATGCGCCTGATCCCGAGGCGCCACTGGAGGTCGTCTTGCCCCGCTCCAGCCCCGAGCGAGTGGAGGCGCAGACCCCGCTCCAGGCTGAGGCCGCTGAGCAGAGAGTGGCGCGGGAGCGGCGCTGGAGGGAACTCTGCGTTTCTGCAGGTGGGACAACCCTCCCCGACCTCCCCGCAGCGCTCGTGACCTCACGCCTCGAGGAGCGCGCCGTCGCGTTGGACCTCTTGCGTCGGGACTTGGCTGGCCCACAGGGGCCGGCGCTGCGCGACTTCTTCGCCGACTCCTTGGGTGATCCAGAGGCGGATGCGCTCGGATGGGCAGAGCTCGCGCGGGCGAGCGCCAGGCTCTCCCTCTGTGAAGGTGAGGAGGCGTTCGTGCAGAGTCTGGAGGCGGACTCCCCCTCGCGCCGTGTCGCCGCGCGTGCCGCGCTCTACACCCTGCGGGGTGTCTGGGTTGTGGACGCGGTCGCAGCTCTGGCGCTCCTTGAAGGGGGCGCGCCCCCGAGCGCGGCGCTCGTTGATGCGCTGCACGTCCAGACCGAGCGGCTGCGAGCGCAC
>JAKVCE010000534.1 GCA_022447405.1 Planctomycetota bacterium
GGTGTCGCCCCAGATATGCCTCCCAAGGGAACCCCTCTAGACGCGATGGAGATCGACCTGCTCAGGCGTTGGATCGAAGCAGGGGCCCCTGACGACACCCTCGACACGGGCCCGCGCTACTCCCCTGACTCGCCCCCTGTCTACTCCAGGGCTCCCGTGATCGCGAGCATCGCGCACTCGCCAGACGGCGCACTCCTAGCCGTCAGCGGCATGCAGGAGACCCTCCTCTACAGCACCGAAGACCTGAGCCTCTCGGCGCGGCTCGTGGGCCTCTCTGAGCGCATCACCTCCGTCAAGTTCTCTCCCGACGGGAGCAAGCTCGCCGTCACCGGCGGGACCCCTGCGATCGCCGGTGAGCTCCAGCTCTGGGACGTCAACGAGCGCTCTCTCATCTGGTCCAAGGCCGTGACCAACGACACCATCCGCGGCGTCTCCTTCTCGCCTGACGGGAGCCTCATCGCCTGTGGTGGGACCGACAACACGCTCAGGGCACTGCGCACGAAGGACGGAGAAGAGGCCCTTTACCAAGCCTCACATGAAGACTGGGTCCTCTCCACGGCGTGGTCCAGTGACGGCTCCCACCTGCTCTCCGTGGGCCGCGACCGCTCCTTGAAGCTCGTGAAGGTGGAGACTCAGCAGTTCATCGACAACGTGACCAGCATCACCCCCGGGGCCCTTCGCGGCGGCCTCCTCTCTGTGCGAAGGCACCCCAGCGAGGAGCAAGTCCTCGTCGGCGGCGCAGACGGGACCCCTCAACTCTTCCGCATCTTCCGTGAGAAGAAGCGCGTCATCGGAGACAACTACAACCTCATCCGGACCTTCGAGTCCGTCCAAGGGCGCATCTACGACCTCGCGTGGAGCCCAGACGGCGCCTCCTTTGTCGCTGCGTCCAGCACAGGCAAGAGCGGGACGTTGCGCGCATACAAGGCCGAAGACGGTGCGCTCCTCTGGGAGCACGACCTCCCCGCTGGCCTCTTCACGGTCTCCATACACCCCAGCGGTGAGCACGTCACCAGCGCAGGCAGCGAGGGCGTACTGAGGCGCTACGAGCTCAAAGCCGGCGTGCTCGCCCACGAGCTCACCGTCCTCCCGGGGAAGGAGAAGTCATGATCACCCCCTTCCTCACCATCCTCCTCGCCTTCGGCGGTAACGAGTCCATCGTGAAGGTGGATGTGAGCCCCTCCCAGATCAGCCTCCCCGACCCCTTCGCCTCCTCGCAGCTCCTGATCACGGGAGAGCTCATTGACGGAACGCAGATCGACCTCACTGCCGAAGCAGAGGTGCTCTCTTCCCCGAGCTTCATCGAGGTGAGCTCCTCACTCCTCGTCCGCCCGACCAGCAATGGCTCGGGGACCCTGCGGCTCAAGGTGAACGATCGCACTCTGAACGTCCGCGTCCGCAGCTCTGGCACAGACAAACACCCGGTCCCGGACTTTGAGCTGGACGTACAGCCCATCCTCACCCGAATCGGCTGCAACGCTGGCACATGCCACGGCTCCGCCCAAGGGAAGGACGGGTTCTTCCTCTCGCTCCGCGGCTACGACGCCGTCGCAGACCACCTCGCCCTCACGGACGACCTCGCCGGGCGGCGAGTCAACCTCGCCGCACCAAAGCGCAGCCTCTTCCTTCAGAAACCCACCGGCGCCGTCCCCCACCAAGGC
>JAKVCE010000535.1 GCA_022447405.1 Planctomycetota bacterium
GAGGGCTTGGAGCGTCCGGGCTTGCGTCCGCCGCCGCCGCCGCCGCGCCCTCCGCCACGGCGGCCACCGCCGCCGCCTCGCTTGGGTCGGCCTCCGCCGCGGTTCTTGTCGTTCCTCATGTCTCAGCGCTGGCCCCGTTGGGGCGGGCAAGGAGCGACAGCATAGGTGCGGGGAGAGAGAGGGGTTAGGAGATGCGGAGAATTCTGCGTCGAGAGGGATGGAATGTCTCGGACCCTCGTCCTCGGGTGCTCACGTAGCTATCTTGCCTAGGATGGATATCGCGACCTGGAACGTGAACTCTGTGCGAGCCCGGCTGCCCCGCCTGCTGCCCTGGCTGGAGGAGAAGAGCCCTGATGTGGTCTGCCTCCAGGAGACCAAGTGCCTGGATGAGGTGTTCCCTAGGGAGCCCATCGAGGACCTCGGCTATCACATCGAGGTCTTCGGGCAGAAGACCTACAACGGGGTCGCCATCCTCTCGAAGTCGACCCCAGAGGACGTCCTCCGAGGCCTGCCTGGCGACGACGAGGAGGCCGACAAGCGCGTGATCGGGGCCATCGTTGACGGGGTCATGGTGCTCAACCTCTACGTCGTGAATGGGAAAGAGGTCGGCAGCGACAAGTACGCGTACAAGCTCGACTGGATGGGTCGGGTCGCAGACCTCGTCCGCGACAGCTACCCCATGGATGAGAAGGTCGTCGTCACGGGGGACTTCAACGTGACCTTCGATGATCGGGACATGGCAGAGCCTGACCTCTGGCGCGACAAGATCCTGTGTTCAGAGCCGGAGCGCGAGGCGATGGCGCGGATCATGGAGCCTGGCCTGAAGGACGCGTTCCGGGAGCTCTGCGATGAGGAGGGCCACTACACCTGGTGGGACTTCCGCACGCGGGGCTTCCAGCGTGGGAACCGCGGCCTGCGCATCGACCACTTCCTGATGAGCCCGCCGGCGATCGAAGCTTGCACAGCCGTCACGATCGACCGCGAGGCGAGGGACGGAGAGAAGCCCTCCGACCACGCGCCCGTCATCGCGACGCTCAGCTGAGGCGCTACTGGGCGATGTGGTGCGCGAGCGCGATGTGCGCTCGGCGTCCAGCGTCGGTCTCGGCGAAGGCCGCCTGCATCTCTTCAGCGGGTAGCTTGAGGAAGTGCAGGAGGAGGTCGGCTAAGGGGGCCATCGGGGCGTCCTCAGGGAGCTCGAGCTCCTCCTCTGCGCGCTCACGGATCGCCTCTCGCAGCGCGATGGTCGTCGCGACGGCTCCCTCTCCTGTGGGCTGACTCTCCTGCAGCTCCTCGAACTCGACCATGCGATAGGGCTTCTCGCTCTCTACCTCTCGGACCCGCACTCGCCGCAGACCCTGCAAGGTGATGAGAAAGCGTCCGTCGTCGAGGTGGTTGTGACCCACGATCTCTCCGAGGCCACCGACCTTGTAGAAGGGGGGCTGGCCGAGGGAGTCGTCTTCGTGTCCGGCCTCGATCGCGCTGATGACAAGCCATCCGCGCTGGTCGAGGAGATCTTCGACCATCTGCCGATAGCGAAGCTCGTAGATGTGCAGGGGGAGGAGGGTGTGGGGGAACAGGAACACGCCCGCGAGGGGAAAGACGGGGGCCTCTCCTGTGGGGAGCTGGGCGGGCGGCCAGGCGTCGGGGGCAGCGTCGCT
>JAKVCE010000536.1 GCA_022447405.1 Planctomycetota bacterium
ACATAGAGACCTACACGCCGCAGAACGTCGACGGAGAGGACGGCTTCAAGCGCGACGACCCAAACAGCTACCCCTGCCCCTGCGATCCGGCCTTCGATCCGACGTGCGACCCCGCGGATCCTTTCCGGCACTTTGGCCGCGAGGCGACGCACTTCTCCATCCCGACAAAGCTCGGCGTCTTCGCGACCGCGCCCTACTTCCACGACCACGGACCGCTCTCACTGCGCGCGTTGATCGACCCGGAAGTGCAGACCTCTCCTGACCCGGTCTATGGCGACGCAGCTTACGCCGACGGGGTCTCGCGAGCTGGTCTGCTGAAAAACTTCAACGAGTTCCACGATGTCCGTGGGCACGAGCAGTTCTTCCCGGGCGTGTCGAAGGTGCAGCAGGACCTGATGAGCACCAACGTCGACGCCGACATCGAGGCCATCCTGGCCTTCATCGAGTCGCTCTAGAAGAGCCCGCTACTTCTCGCGGACCTCCGAGGTCCCGTCCTCATTACCTATAACGAGGACCTGGGCGAGGTCGATAAAGAGGCCGCTCTCGACGACGCCAGGGATGCTCGCGATGGTCGCCTCGAGGGCGCGGGGATCGTCGATGCCTTCGGGGAAGCGGCAGTCGAGGATCTGGTTGCCGTTGTCCGTCATGAGCGCGACCCCGGGGTCAGAGACACGCAGCACTGGCTCGCATCCGAGGGCGCTGAGCGCGCGGCTCACGGTCGGCAACGCAAAGGTCACGACCTCTACTGGCAAGAGGAAAGTGGTGCCCAGCTTCTCGACCACCTTTTCTTGGCCCACGATGATCACCTCACGGGCGGAGATCGAAGCGACGACCTTCTCGCGCAGCAACGCGCCGCCACCGCCCTTGATCATCTGGAACTCCCCGTCGATCTCGTCTGCTCCGTCGATGGTGAGGTCGATCTTCTCCACCTCTCCTAAGCCCGCCATCGGGATGCCGAGCTCTTTCGCCTTCTCGGTGGTGTCGATCGAGGTCGGCACGCCGACGATCTCCAGCCCCTCCGACTGGATCCGCTCCGCCAGCCTGACGAGCGTGAACCAGACCGTCGAACCCGTGCCGAGGCCGACGGTGGTGTTCGTCTGGACCATGTCGGCCGCTCTCCGCCCCGCCGCCTCTTTCGCGCTCGCCACTTGCTCTTCCTTGGTTGTCGTCATGCGAATCCTCCGTTGTGTCACCATCCTAGAGATGCGGAGGTGCTCGTTCTCCTCCGAGTCTCGCCGCTATGCCTCAAATCTCACCCCCCCCTGGGCCTCCCAGCGGCCCATCAGGTAGATTATTGAGAACGGGTCTCAAATAGGCCCCCCAAGATGAGCCCCCTCAGCCAACTCCGCCCTGGAATGACCGGGACCCTGCGCTCGCTCGAGTGCTCCCGGAGCTTCAGGCGCCGCCTGATGGAGCTCGGCCTCCTGCCGGGGACCGAGGTGAGGCTCGTGCGGCGCGTCGCAGTCGGCGACCTCATAGAGATCGAGTGCCGAGGCTGCCACCTGAGCTTGCGCTTCGCAGAGGCTGAGAAGGTGCTGGTCGAGCCCGCCTGAGCGATGACTGGAGGAGAAGAGAGAGGCGTTCAGGCGCCGCTGATTGCGCTCGCAGGGAACCCGAACGTCGGGAAGACCTCCCTCTTCAACCT
>JAKVCE010000537.1 GCA_022447405.1 Planctomycetota bacterium
GCCAGGGCGCCTTCAGCGATCTGGCTGGCGAGGTCGCCGACGTCTGCGCCTTGCTCGGCGAGGGCGCCGACGATGGCACCTTGTGAGATGTAAGCGCGGGCGATCCCGGCGCGAGCCGCGAGGCTGCCAGGGTTGGCCTGCAGGGCGCCGTGGTAGGCGTTCTTGCTGAGCTCGTCAGCGTAGACCGCGCGGTGGCAGGGGGTCGCGACCAGGCCGCTGTCGAAGGACCAGACCACGTCCGAGTAGTCCATGGCGCGCAGGACGTTGGCGCGTCCAGCGTGGTAGTCGTCGCCGAGGGCGAGGAAGAGGCCGTGGGCGTCGCCAGTGCTGCCGCACTTCTTCGCCGCCATGCGAGCGGCCTCTTGCACGCCGGGGTCACCGTCGGTGTCGGCAGTGTGGGTGAGGGCAGCGGCCGCGCGGGGGTCGCCGATGTGACCGAGGGTCAGGGCGATGTTGCGGCGCAGGTAGCCGTCCTTGGTCTCAAGCGCTGCGACGAGGGGCAGGACCACGTCCGTGCTCATCTCCGTCAGGGCGTGCATGTACTTCACGCGACGGTCGTCGTCGTTCTGGTCTCCCAGGCCGTTCAGCATGTGCTGGACCGCGTACTCGCCGTGGTTCGCAGAGAGCTCACGCAGGGCGCGCCGGCGGACGAGGACGTCATCGCTCTCGACGTTGTCGAGGAGTCCACGGATCGCGTCTGCGTCGTTCTGGCGCTCGTTGCGTGAGAGCTCAGCGAGGCCCATGAGGCGCTTGGCGACGAGCTCGTACTGGCCACCCTTGACGAGGAGGTCGAGCCAGATCTGGTGATCCGTGGTCTTCCAGAGCTCGTAGGCTTTCTCGTGGCTGGGGTCTGCGGCGAGGACGGCGGCAAACTTCTTGAGGGCGGCGGCGTCGTTACCGCGGCGAAGGAGCTCTACGCCCTGACGGAAGTCTTGGTCGATGTCTAGGGCAGGGGTCGCCAAGGCGCCTGTTGAGAGGGCGGTGAACGCGACGAGGAGGCCCAGATTCCGGCGAAGTCCGGTCATGATATCGATCCTGAAGTTGTGCTGAGGGAGAGGGCTGCGCGACACGCAGCCTGGCGTGGTGTGGAGCGCGATCAGGGGACACCCCCCTGGAAACGCTAACTCTACTTGAGACAAGTAGATCCGGGATCATACCGGGGTCCTGTGGGGGATCAAGTCGCCCGGACCTTCTGAGACCCGAATCTCTGGCCCTGATACCCCTCTCGAGCCCCTCGGATACGGGTTCTTTGGGGCTCTAATCAGGCCCCTGGGGCGCTCAGGCGGCCCAAGAGGCGCCCTCGGGCCCCGCCAGTGGCCTCAGGCGCTCCCCACCCCCACCCGAGCCCAAATCCAGCCCCCAGGGCGGCAAATCCCAGCGCCTCGCGGGCATCGGGATCGACCCCGTGAGCCTCGGAAGACTCCACCGGGAGGCCTGTGCGAGCGGCAAGCTCCGTGAGCACCCTCGCGTTGTGCACCCCACCTCCGGCCACGACGAGGCGCTCAAGGCCCCTCAGATTCGCCCGCTCGAGCGCCCAAGCCACAGCCTCTGCGACGAGCCCTGCGGCGGTGGCGAGGAGATCCTCAGGCCGTCGAACACCCGCTACCACCGCTTGATCCAAACACTC
>JAKVCE010000538.1:0-609 GCA_022447405.1 Planctomycetota bacterium
CGCCAAGCTCGAGCCCAAGCACCGCGATGTCATCCTCCACCGGGACTACGCCGGCGGCTCCGGGGAGTGGGTCGCAGAGGAGCTCGAGAGCGCCTCTCCAGAGGCGGCCCGCAAGCTCTACGCCCGCGCCCGTATCGAGCTCGCCAAGCTCGTTGAGGCGCGCACCTGAGCCAGAGGGGCCAACGCCCTTAGAGCCGCTTCGAGTTGAGGCCTCCTGAGGGCCCAAACATGCCCTCTCGACCCATTCAGTGGTGTTTTTCTGCCATCTTCGTACACAGGCAGATTTCTTCGTCCGCCCTCCCAAGCGTCCGTGCTGACCCCTTTGGAGCGACGAACAGCCCCTCTGGCGCTCGCCCGTCTCCACGGAAATCACCAAAGCACTACGAAAAGGAAATCAGCCATGAAGAACCTCAATCAACTCACCACCACCCTCCTCCTCTCCGCCGTCGGTCTGCTGCAGCTCTCCGGAGCAGCCGTGGGTCAATCCGGTTATGGCGCGACGCTCGCCACCGGCGACTTCAACGGAGACGGCCGCATGGATCAGGCGATCGCCAATCCGGTCGCGACCGACCGTGACATCTACGGCAACTCACACAGGCTGGCCGGGCA
>JAKVCE010000538.1:619-1621 GCA_022447405.1 Planctomycetota bacterium
CCAACAGAGCTTCTCCCCCAACGTGGACAACCTCCTCTGCGGAGAGCAGAGCAGCTACGTCCGCTTCGGCTCCAGCATGGCTGCCGGCTACTTCAACGATGACGAGTATTGTGATCTAGCGATCGGAACTCCCGCTGAGCGGATCAACGGCAAGAACCACGTGGGAGGCGTCGTCGTCCTCTACGGCAGCATGTGGGGCCTCACCACAAACAACATGAAGAAGCTCACCCAAGACACCTACGGCGTCGCAGGAGTCTGTGAATCCGGTGACTCTTTTGGCGCCTCGCTCGCAGCTGGTGACATCAACGGCGATGGCGTCGACGACCTCGTGATCGGTGCGCCTGGCGAAGACATCGGATCGATCCAGGGCGCTGGCATGATCCACGTGATCTGGGGGACCAACTGGGGCCTCAGCACGGCATACGACGCGAGCTTTCACCAAGACAGCAGCGGGGTGCCCGGTGACGCCGAAGAAGGTGATGGGTTCGGACGGGCCCTCGCGATCGGTGACTTTGACGGCGACCACTACATGGACTTGGCGGTGGGAGTCCCTGGAGAGGACCTCTTCGGTGCTGGAAGCTCCGCAGGCATGGTCAACCTCTTCCGTGGCCGCCCCAACGGCATCGCCACCTCCTCTAGGACGCTCTCTCAGTTCCGCTCTATCGCACCCTCTTGGGACTGGATGGCACAGAGCTGGGACAAATTCGGCAGCAGCCTCGCCGCGGCAGACATCAACGGTGATGGCAGAGATGACCTCGTCGTCGGCTCGCCCGGGGAAGACATTGGCTCCAAGAGCAGCGCGGGCGCTGTCGACGTGATCCTCTTCAAGGCCGGATCGAACTTCCCCGTTTTGAAGCAGACCCACCTTCACCAGGACACCCCTGGCGTGACTGGTGGCTCAGAGTCCTACGACTACTTCGGGACCTCCTTGGCCATGGGCGACATCGACGGTGACGGGTACGCAGACCTCGTGGTCGGAGCTCCTGAAGAGAGCATCGGGAG
>JAKVCE010000539.1 GCA_022447405.1 Planctomycetota bacterium
CAGGCCGCCAGGATCGCCTCCGGAGAGGTCTGGGCTCGGACGGTTGACGGTCGTGGTCTGGAGCTCTCGACCCAGGGCAGCTGCCCAACCTGTGGCTATCGATTGGAGGTCAAGCCAGAGCCGAGGCACTTCTCCTTCAACACTCACGCGGGAGCGTGCGAGGTGTGTGATGGCCTCGGTGAGGTGATGCAGTGCGACCCGACGCTCTTGGTCTCTCAGCCGGAGAGGGCGCTGATAGACGGTGCGATCGAGGGCAAGATCGGTCGTTATCTAACCAAGGGCAAAGGCTTCTATGAGCTCCTGTTACGTGAGGTCTGCAGGGCTCATCGGATCGACATTGATAAGCCCTTTGGTCGCCTAACTGAGCGTCAAAGAGCGCTGCTCCTGTTTGGAGAGGGGTCGAAGGAGTCCTATACAACCCGCAAGGAGCGGAGCGGCGCGAGCTTCACCGTCGACGAGGAGTACACCTCAGACTGGCCCGGGCTCTGTGGGCATGTAGACGGTTGGCACGCCAGCGCCTCCGACCCTGGGTGGATCGAAGTGCTTGAGGCTTCGATGGATAGGAGAAAATGCAGGGCATGCAAGGGAGAACGCTTGAAGCCAGAGTGGCGAGGTGTGAACCTCGGCGGAATGCGCCTCCCTGAGTGCCTCGCCTTGGATGTCTCGCACGCCATCGCATGGATGGACGGGCTGGACTCCCAGGACGGGTCCCTCCGCGCTGTTCAGCCCGTGCTGGATGAGCTGAGGGGGCGGCTAGAGATGCTCGACCGGGTCGGCTTGGGGTATCTCGGTCTGGATCGGAGGACCTCAACTCTCTCAGGTGGGGAGGCGCGTAGGGTCGCGCTCGCCGCCGGGCTCGGCTCACAGCTCATGGGGGTCTGCTATGTCTTGGATGAGCCTACGGTTGGCCTTCACCCTTCCGACGTCGACAAGCTGATGGAGTCCCTCGAGGGCTTGCGCGATCGAGGGAACAGCGTCGTCTTGGTCGAGCACGATGAGCGCGTGGTCCGTCGATCCGATCACGTGGTTGATCTTGGGCCCGGTGCAGGGGAGCACGGTGGGCAGGTCGTCTGTTCGGGCACTCCCCTGGAGATCCAGGAGGACCCCAAGTCTGTGACAGGCGCCGCTCTGCGCGGCGAATTATCAGTCCCCCCCAGGGAGCCAGAGGTGCTGGATGAGCGCATCGCCTTCCAATTGACGGGGGCCCGCACCCACAACCTCCGGGGGGTCGACCTTCGCTTGCGCTGGGGTGAACTTCTCGGAGTCTGCGGCCCGAGCGGCTCAGGGAAGAGCAGCCTCGTCGTGGAGACGGCGCTGCCTGCCCTCGAAGGTGAGCCCTCAGGCGGACGCTGGAAGCGGTTCCGCGGACGCGGCGCTCGCTCGGTGTTGGTGGACGCGAGTCCCATCGGCGCCACGCCTTCCAGCGTTCCCGCCACCTACTCAGGGGTCATGGACCTGATTCGAGGCCTGTACTCCAGGACCACGGAAGCAGCCGCCCTCGGCTTTGGGCCAGCCCACTTCTCCTTCAACAGCTCGCGCGGACGCTGCCCGGCCTGCGACGGAAATGGGGCAACCAAGGTTGAGCTTCAGTTCCTCCCTGACCTGTGGCTCCAGTGCGATG
>JAKVCE010000054.1 GCA_022447405.1 Planctomycetota bacterium
TGCCCGCCACAGCGGTCGCGTAGCCCGCGTCCTGCGCCATGTGCGCGAAGGTCCGCTCGCCAGGGTCCAGGATCGAGAAGCTGACGTAGTTGCGGAGATTGCTCTTCCCTGTCATCAGCTTGACCCGACTGGGCGTGCAGAGCGGCTGCGAATAGCAGCGCGTGAAGCGCGCCCCCTCTGCGGCGAGGGCGTCGAGGTTCGGGGTCTCGTAGCTCGTCCCTCCGTAGCACCCGAAGGCCTCCACGCCGACATCATCCGCAAAGATCAGTACGACATTGGCAGGGCCATGTTGCTGCCTCGCGGATGGAGCGACACAGGCGGCGAGGAGGAGAGCAGTGATCGCAGCACAGCGCATGGGCCCAGACTAACCCGGGGGTGAGCGCGAGACCCCCTCTTAGAGGGCCTCCAGGCGGCCTCAACACGAGATTCAAACTCATCAAAACTCGACCGAAGCCCAAGGCTCTCTGAACTGTTGTAACCTCATGCATGAGGCTCAATTAAGGGCTTCATCTCTCTACGCAGGCACCAGCGCCTCCCCCACACACAAGACCATGTTCAGCCTCTCCATCGCGACCCTCGCCCTCTCCCTCTCCCCGGCCATCTCAAACAGCTCTGGCGACGAGCCTGAGCTCTACGATCCGACGGTCTTCAGGGTGTTCGAGATCGAGTTCGCCCAGTCCAACTGGTGGAACATCCTCGAGGGCTACTACAACGCCGACAACGGGCAGATGCTTGAGGCGGATCTCACCGTGGACGGGGTCACGTACAGCCAGGTGGGCGTGGCCTTCAAGGGCAACTCCTCCTTCTTCGGGCTGCCGAACAACTCGGAGAAGGCGTCCTTCTCCATCCAGATGGACTTCGTGGTCGCCGACCAAGAGCTCTATGGGGTCGACCAGATGAACCTGAACAACGGCTTCCAGGACCCGAGCTTCATGCGCGAGGTCCTGTACGGGAACCTCTCTGACCCCTTCGTCCCCATGCCGCGCGGCGCCTTCACCAAGCTCATCATCAACGGCGAGAACTGGGGCGTCTACCCGAGCGTCGAGCAGATCGACAAGAAGTTCTTGCGAGACAACTTCGAGTCTGACGAGGGCGTGCGCTGGAAGGTGCCTGGCAACACCAACGACCCGAACGCGAACGCTTTCCCGCTCCTCTACCTCGGGACGAACATCGGCGCGTACATGAACGGCTACGAGCTGAAGACCGACGGCGCCGTGAACCCTTGGGATCACCTCATCGAGACCTGCGACGTCCTCAACAACACGACGATCGCCCAGCTCGAGGACCAGATCGACGACGTCCTCGCCGTGGACCGCGCCATGTGGGTCGTGCTGATCGAGAACATCTTCATGGATGACGACAGCTACATCCGCAAGGGCGCCGACTACGCGCTCTACTGGAACGACTTCGACGGTCGGATGAACCTCATGCAGCGCGACGGCAACGAGGCCTTCGGCACGGGCAGCAACCCGACCTGGCCCGGCCCCAGCCTCTACGAGCTGAACCCCTTTTATCATGTGAACGCGACCAACCGGCCCGTCCTGAACCGCCTCCTCCAGATCGACGACTTCCGCCAGCGCTACCTCGCGCACTACCGCACGCTCCTAGACGAGATGTGGAAGTGGGAGATCATCGGCCCCGTCGTCACGCAGTACGCGAACCTGATCGACGCCGAAGTGCAGGCCGACCCGAAGAAGCTCTTCACCTACAACGACTTCCTCACCAACCTGACCTCCTCCGTCAGCATCGGCAGCGGCGGCGGCCCCGGCGGACAGACCGCCCCCGGCCTCGAGAACTTCGTCATCAACCGACGCAGCTTCCTCCTCAACCACCCTGAGATCAGCCTCCCCGCTCCGACGGTCTCCGCGGTCAGCCATAGCCCGGCCGAGCCGGCCTTCGACGAGACGTGCTGGGTCACTGCCGACGTCGCAGGACCTGACGCACCCATCGGCCTCGTCCGCCTCTACTGGCGCACGGGCGGCTCCTACGACACCGTGGAGATGTTCGACGACGGCGCGCACCAAGACGGCCTCGCAGGCGACGGCATCTTCGGCGCAGCGATCCCCGTCTCCAGCTCTGGCATCGAGGTCCAGTACTACGTCCGCGCCGACAGCACCCCGCTCTCTGGGGGCGCGAGCTACTTCTGGCCCCGGACCCCTGAGTACACCCCGCTCGAGGTCGAGTTCGGCCTCGGCGCCTCCTCAGAGCCCGTGCGCATCACCGAGTACATGTACAAGGGCGAGGGCGGCGAGTTCTTCGAGATCACGAACATGGGCAGCGCGACCGTCAGCCTGAGCGGCTGGAGCATCGACGACCAGTCGGCGAACCCCGGCACCGTCGCCCTCTCTGGCTCTCTCCAGCCTGGCCAGTCGAAGGTGATCACCGAGACCGACAGCTTCTTCTTCGCCCTCGACTGGGGGATCCCCTCCAACCGCGTGATCGACATGGGCGAGAACTCTCTCCTCGGTCGCAACGACACGATCTACCTCTTCGACGCGAACGACAACGTCGTCGACGTCCTCTCTTACGGTGACGAGGACTTCCCCGGCAGCCCGCGGACCGACGGCGCGAGCGCGACAGCGTGCGCTGCGGCCCTCGGCTCGAACGACCCCTTCAACTGGATCGTCGCCACCCCCGGCGACGCGCTCGGCTCCTTCGCCGCCGGCAACGGCTTCGACGTCGGCAGCCCCGGCACCTACGTCGCCCCCTCGAGCGGCTGCTCGAACGGCTCCGTCGGCGACTCCTACTGCTCCGGTGACGGGACCGGGACCGCCTGCCCCTGCGGGAACACCGGCGGCGCTGGTGAGGGCTGCGCCAACTCGACCGGATCGGGCGGCGTGCTCTCTGGCGCCGGCTCCGCGTCCGTCACGGCGGCGAACCTCGTGTTCAGCGGCTCCAACATCCCGGGCAACCAGCCGATCCTCTTCTTCCAAGGGAACAACGCCGTCAACTCGGGCGACGGGAACCTCTTCGGCGCTGGCCTGCGCTGCGCCGGCGGCGGCGTCCGTCGCCTGCAGGTGCTCTTCGCATCGAGCGCAGGAGAGGCCTCGACCTCAGTCAACATCCCCGCCGCGGGCGCAGTCTCCGCTGGCGACCTCAAGCGCTACCAGGGCTGGTACAGGAACCCCGGCGGTCCCTGCTCCGAGTCCTTCAACCTGACGCAGGGCCTGGAGATCACCTGGAGCGCCTGAGCGCCCCCAGACCCTTGACCATCGGGGGCTCGAGCCCCCAACCTGCATCCAACCACCGCGAGCGGCTCGAGGAGAGCCGCACATCCCCTCATGAAATCACTCCGCACCCTCGCCGCTCTCGCTCTCTTCTCGCTCCCCACCTTCGCCCAGGACGCCGAGTGGCGTGACCTCTTCCCCGAGAAGGGGACCGACGGTTGGCACAACCCCTTCACCTGGGGCGAGGTGTGGCGCGAAGGCGAGGAGGTACACCTCAAGGCCAACAACAAGTTCTTCCTCGTGACCGAGGAGGAGTTCGGTGACTTCGAGCTCACGATCGATGTGATGGTGCCCGAGGGCCCTGCGAACTCTGGCATCCAGTTCCGCAGCCACTACTCAGAGAACCGCGTCTGGGGATACCAGGCGGAGGTCGACCCCACCGAGCGTGGCTGGGCAGGCGGGATCTACGACGAGGGCCGACGCGCCTGGCTCGTCCACCCGGAGAAGGGCTCACCTGAGTCCAAGGCCTTCGACCGCTCGAAGTGGAACTCCTACCGCATCCTCTGCGTGGGTGATCACTCTCAGGTGTGGGTGAACGGCGTCAAGACAGCCGACCTCCGCGACACGATGGACCTCAGCGGTCACATCGCGATCCAGCATCACGGCGAGAAGGGCCAGACCTACAAGTTCCGCCGCGCGCGCATCCGCGACCTCGGCCGCCACGAGTGGACGCCGCTCTTCAACGGTGACGACCTCTCTGGCTGGCGCGCCCTCCCGGGCGGCGAGTGGAAGGTGCAGGACGGCGTCATCGTCGGGACCTCCCCCGCCACCGAGCGCCGCCACGGCATCCTCCTCTCCGAGCGCAGCTACGAGGACTTCACGGCGCGCATCAAGGTCAAGATGAAGCACGGCGACAGCGGCTTCTACTTCCGCGCCGAGCCGAACGACTCGGGCGTCGGCGTCCACGGCTTCCAGGCCGAGCTCGACACCGAGGGCGAGGCTAAAGAGTTCAAGACCGCCGGCCTCTATGAGACGGGCGGCCGCGCCTGGGTCGTGAACCCCGACCAGAAGAAGGTCGCCGAGCTCTGGAAGGAGGACGGCTGGAACGAGGTCGTGGTCTCTGCCTGGGGCCGCGACGTGAGCGTACGCTTGAACGGACACGAGACCGCCGCGCTCATCAATGACCCGGGCCGCACCTCCGGTCACTTCGGCCTCCAGCTGCACGGCGGCCAGGAGATGCACGTCGAGTTCCAGGCCATGGAGATCCTCACGCCGGTCAAGGCAGAGGTCTACCCGGAGTTCGCAGAGCTCGGCGCGCTCGCGCCGGACTTCACGCTCACCGATCTCTCGGGGAACACGCACACGCTCAGTGACCTGCGCGGCAAGACCGTCGTCCTCGAGTGGTTCAACCCCGGGTGCCCCGTGGTCGTGCGCACGCACACCTCGGGTCCGCTCGTCACCATGGGCAACGATGTCTCCGGTGATGACGTCGTCTGGCTCGCCATCAACTCCGGCGCGCCGGGCAAGCAAGGACACGGCGTCAAGGCGAACCGCGAGGCGGTGACGAAGTGGAGCATGGAGTACCCCGTCCTCATCGACGAGGCGGGGATCGTGGGGCAGCGCTACCGCGCGAGGACGACCCCGCACATGTACGTCATCAACCCTGAAGGGCAGCTCGTCTACAACGGGGCGATCGACAACTCCCCCAGCGGACGGCCTGGCGATGAGTACAAGAACTTCGTCGAGATGGCGCTCGAGTGCGTGGCCGATGGGCGCGAGATCGACTTCGGCGCGAGCCCCTACGGCTGCAGCGTCAAGTACGCGAGCGGCGGCGGCAAGGGCGGCGGCCGGCGCGGCCGCAAGCGCAACTAGCGCGGCCTCTGCCAGCGCCCGGTGATGCCACCGACCCCGCGGGGTCGGTGGTGGGCCCTCCAGGACTCGAACCCGGGACAAAGCGATTATGAGTCGCCTGCTCTAACCGACTGAGCTAAGGGCCCTCCGCTGAGAGGGTGACGACCCAAAGCGCCCTGATCAAGCGGCAGGCCAGCCCCGAGAGGCGCCCAGATCGAATAGAATGCCGGGCTCGCCCCCCCATCCCTCACCGGAACCGCGCCCCGGCATGAAGATCACCCCCCGCACCCTCTCTCTCTCGCTCCTCCTCCTCGCCGCCTGCGGCTACCAAGGCGACCCCGAGCGCTTCGCCCAGGCCAACACAGAGGAGTTCCAGAAGGTCGCTGATGAGCTCAAGGAGACCGCAGAGCTCCTGCGTGAGTCCGCCGAGGAGCTGCGTCTGGCCGCTGCAGAGGTTCGAGAGGCCGCGCGCTACCGCCCCGCAGCGGGCGAGCTCCAGGCGCCCGTGAGCGGAGACAGCGCAGCCGATGAGGTCTCCCTCGACCTCCCCATGGTGCGCTATGAGTGGGACCCGAGCGCGGGCGATGAGAGCGTCTCCGCCGAGCTCGGCGGCCCCGGCTTCACGGGCGAGGGCTGGGAGTCCAACTTTGAGTTCCCGGCGATGGGCTCTGCAGACGCGGTGAAGGGCGGCAGGATCACCATGTACGTCTCCGACTGGCCCGCCAACATCCGCCAAGCGGGCCAAGACTGGAACACCGCCTTCAACTACCGGGCGAACGACCTGTGCATGAGCCGCCTCGTCTCGACGCACCCCATCACCCTCGAGTACTACCCCGTCATCGCGACCCACTGGAAGATCAGCGAGGACAAGATGACGTACTGGTACCGGATCAACCCGGAGGCGCGCTGGAGCGACGGCTCGGAGGTGACGGCCCACGATGTCCACGCGACCTGGAAGCTGCGCACAGACCCGACGCTGCTCGAGCCCTCGAGCGTCGTGACCTACGGCAAGATGAACGAGCCCGAGGTCCTCTCCAAGTACATGCTCAAGGTCACGGTGAACGAGGAGAGCTGGAAGAACTTCCTCTACTTCTCCGGGATGGCGATCCTCCCCGCCGCGGACATCGAGAGCGCTGGCAACCCCGAGGACGAGCGCGGCAAGGCCTACCTCGACGAGTTCAACTTCAAGTTCACGATGTCCTGCGGCGCCTACGAGGTCCGCGAAGAGGACATCAACACCGGCAAGACCATCTCCATCCGCCGCCGTGAGGACTGGTGGGCCAAGGACAACCCCGCCTTCACCGGGCTCAACAACATCGACGAGTACCGCTTCATCGTCGTCAAGGACTACACCCTCGCCTACGAGAAGCTGAAGAAGGGCGAGATCGACTACTACGTCGTCCCGAAGGCCGAGTGGTGGGCCAAGCAGATCCCCGAGCTCGACCAAGTCAAGCAGGGGATGATCGTGCCGCACAAGGTGTTCAACGACTCTCCCGTCGGGACCGCTGGCATGGCGATCAACATGAGCAAGCCCGGCCTCGACGACGTGCGCGTGCGCAAGGCGCTGAACCACCTGAACAACCGCGAGCTCAAGATCGAGAAGCTCTACTACAACGAGTACGTCCCGCTCTCGAGCTACTACCAGGGCGGGCTCTACCAGAACCCTGAGAACGTGCTCATCGAGTACGACGTCGAGGAGGCCGTGCGCCTGCTCGAGGAGGCTGGCTACAGCGAGTACGACGATGAGGGCTACCGCACGAAGGACGGGCGCAGGCTGCGCTTCACCCTGACATACCGCTCGAAGGCTTCAGAGCGCGGCCTCACCATGTTCCAGGAGGCCTGCCGTGAGGCTGGGGTGAAGATCGACCTCCAGCTCCTGACGCCGGCCTCTGCCTGGAAGAACCTCCGCGCCAAGGAGTTCGAGCTCATGAGCACGGCCTGGGGCGCGCTGGTCTTCCCCAACCCCGAGACCTCCTACCACAGCCGCTACGCCATCGAGCCCGACAACAACAACGTCACGGGCTTCGCGAACGCGCGCGTCGACGAGCTCTGCTCCGAGTACGACCAGACCTACGACGTGAACCGCCGCATCGAGATCATCCGAGAGGTCGACGGCATCGTCTACAACGAGTACCCCTACGTCCTCGACCACTTCGGCCCCGCCCAGCGCGTCGCCTTCTGGAACAAGTTCTCCATGCCCGACTTCGGCGCCCTGCGCTTCGTCGACGCCGAAGAGCTCATGTACACCTGGTGGGTCGACCCCGAGAAGGAGGCCGCCCTCGAGGCCGCGAAGGCGGACCCCGCCATGACGCTCGAGAAGCTCCCCATCGAGAACCGCTTCTGGCAAGACTGGAACGCCGCGCGGAGCGGCCGCTGAGGTCTTGAGACTCTAGAGAGCGAGCTGACCCCATGGGCGCCTACTTCTTCCGCAGAGCACTGCTGATGATCCCGACCTTCCTCGGGATCACCTTCTTGGTGTTCACCATCACCCGCTTCGTCCCAGGCGGGCCCATCGAGCAGATGATGGTGAAGATGCAGATGGCGGAGTCGGAGGCAGGCGGCGGCAGCGGCGGAGACTTCGACGGCGCGGTGCAGATCCCCGACTCGGTCCGGGAGGAGCTCGAGAAGCAGTTCGGCTTCGACAAGCCCTTCTACCTCGCCTACTTGGACTGGGTCTCTGACGTCGTCGTCCTCGACCTCGGCACGAGCTACAAATACAGACAGCCGGTCTGGGACATCGTGAAGTCGCGCTTCCCAGTGAGCATCTTCCTCGGGCTCACGGGCTTCTTGCTCGGCTACCTGATCTGCATCCCACTCGGGATCCGCAAGGCCATCCGCCACGGCGGGGTCTTCGACTTCGGCTCGAGCGTGCTCATCTTCATGGCCTACTCCGTCCCTGGCTGGGCGATCGGCGGCCTGCTCCTCGTGCTCCTCGGCGGCGGCAGCTTCTGGGACATCGTCCCCTTGGGCGGCTTCCGCGGCGACAGCTGGGACGAGCTCTCGACCTGGGGGAAGATCAAAGACCAGCTCCACCACATGATCCTGCCGGTCTTCGCCTACACCATCGGCAGCTTCGCGACGCTCACGATCCTGATGAAGAACTCCCTCATGGAGAACCTCGGTCAGGACTATGTGCGCACGGCCTTCGCCAAGGGCCTCGGCGAGCGCCGCGTCGTGCTCGTCCACGCGCTCCGGAACTCGCTCATCCCGATCTGCACCGGCCTCGGTCACGCCCTCAGCCTGGTCATGGCTGGCAGCTACCTGATCGAGAAGGTCTTCAACATCGACGGCATCGGCTACCTCGGCTACACCTCGATCATCGAGCGTGACTACGCCGTCGTCATGGGCGTGCTCGTCATCAACGTCTTCCTGATGCTCCTCGGCAACATCCTCTCGGATGTGCTCTACGTCCTCGTCGACCCAAGGATCCGCTTCTCCTGATGAGCGAAGTCCAAGACAGCGCGGCGACAGACGCACCGGCCGAGGCCCCCCTCTCCGTCCTCCAGCGGCGGTGGCGGAAGTTCAAGACCCTGAAGAGGGGCTGGTACAGCTTCCAGATCCTGGTCTTCCTCTACCTCGCCTCCTTCCTCCTGCCGGTCCTCGTGAACAGCGACGCCCTCTGCGTGCGCTACCAGGGCGAGTGGCACTTCCCCGTCTTCGGCGGCTTCCACCAGGCGCGAGACTTCGGCCAAGACAAGATCGGCCAGGTCAATTGGCGTGACCTCCAGGAGCAGTACTACTTCGAGGGCGAGGACAACTTCGTGCTCCTCCCCCCTTACCCCTACAACCCGCTGGAGAACCTCCTCCACGAGTCCAACCTGGTGGGCCAGCCGCCCCACGCGCCGAACGCCTACCACATCCTCGGCACGGACGACCGCGGGCGAGACGTCTTCGTCCGCCTGGTCTACGGCTTCCGCACCTCGATCACCTTCGCCCTCGGGGTGATCATCCTGAGCTACATCATCGGGATGACGATCGGCGCCTGCTTCGGCTACTTCTCCGGCCGCATCGACTTCTGGGGCCAGCGCCTCGTGGAGATCTGGTCGGGGCTCCCCTTCCTCTACACGATCATCATCATCAGCTCGATCGTGAAGCCCGGCATGTGGCTCTTGATCCTCCTCCTCGCGCTCTTCCGCTGGGTAGGGATCAGCTTCTACATGCGCGGCGAGTTCTACCGTGAGAAGTCCAGGGACTACGTCGCGGCCGCCATCGCCCAAGGCGAGAGCCACCGCTCGATCATGTTCCGCCACATCCTCCCGAACGGCCTCACCCCCATCATCAGCTTCGCGCCCTTCGCCGTCGTCGTCACGATCTCCTCGCTCGTGAGCCTCGACTACCTCGGCTTCGGGCTGCCTGCCCCCACACCCAGCTGGGGCGAGCTCGTGAACCAGGGCCTCGAGAACATCACCGCGTGGCACCTCGTGTTCTTCCCCCTGGGCGCCATGTTCTTCACCCTCCTCCTCGTCGTGTTCATCGGCGAGGCCGTCCGTGAGGCCTTCGACCCGAAGGTCTTCAGCCGCCTGCGCTAGATCTCCCGTGTCAGAACCCCTCGTCAAAGTCAGAGACCTGCAGACCTCCTTCGACGTCGAAGGCAGGCAGGCGACCGCTGTGTCCGAGGTCTCCTTCGACGTGAACCGGAACGAGTTCCTCGGCGTCGTGGGTGAGTCGGGCTCTGGCAAGTCGGTG
>JAKVCE010000540.1 GCA_022447405.1 Planctomycetota bacterium
GTGCTGGAAGGGCTTGGAGAGGTGATGGTTGGTTCAATATAAATCGGGGAAAGCTCGTCATGAACTCATTTTGCAGGGCGACCTCTGTGAAAACCAGAGGTGCCCAAGCAGTGGCAATCCCCGACCACGAAGAGGAGGTCAAGCCAGGGCCCGAGGGCGGTGATGTCGATGAGGGCGTTCTGCACGGGCAAGGAGGGTAACGGAGTTGCTACCCTGCGGCCATGACCCGGCTCCTCGGCGCGCTCGCAGCCCTCCTCCTCGTAGGTGGGGTCTTCCTCCTGCCTCAGGCTGACGAGGGCCGACTCGCCGCCGCGCGCGCGGCCGAGCTCCTTGATACGGAGTATGCGACCGCCCTCGTGGAGAAGTTTGGCGAGGACGACGGGACCACTTGGAGCCTCTCCATGGGCCAGGTCTCCGGGATCGAGGCAGAGCAGAGCCAGGTGACGAGGCAGGCGGTGGCCCGCGCCATGAGGGCCGCGGCGGTAGACGCTGGCAAGCAGCTCAGCTTGGACGGGACCGCGTCCCCGTCCACAGACGGCGTGAACTTCAGCGTCAGCCTCGAAGACGTCGAGGGTGAGCGGACGCTCACGCTTCAGGCTGCGCGCGCTGCAGAGAGCGCGGACGCGAGCGGCGGCTTCTCTCCCCCCGCGCCGACCTCACTCTTGCCCCCGCTCGTCGCCATCGCCTTGGCGCTCCTCTTCCGCAAGCCGATCCTCGCCCTCTTCGCCGGAGTCCTCGCTGCAGGATGTCTCCTCCGGGCAGACGCCGGCCTCTTGGCCTCCTTGAACCCCATCGCTGCGACAAGTGACGTCGGGCTCGCCCTCTGGAGGCAGCTCGCGGACACAGACAAGGCCCAGGTCGTGGGCTTCGTCATCGCCATGCTCGCCATGGTCGGAGTCATCACTCACAACGGCGGACTGCGCGGCGTGATGGACCTCGTCGCGGCCCGGGCCAAGGACGCACGCCGCACTCAGATCGCGACCTGGGTGATGGGCCTCGTCGTCTTCTTCGATGACTACGCGAACACGATCCTGTGCGGCTCGACGATGCGCCCGCTGACGGACCGCTTCCGCGTCTGCCGCGAGAAGCTCGCCTACCTGGTGGACTCCACCGCGGCGCCGGTCGCCGGCATCTCGATCTTCTCCACCTGGGTCGCCTTCGAGGTCTCGCAGTACGCGCCCCAGCTCCCCGCCGCTGGGATGAGCGCTGCGGACGGCTACGCGGTCTTCGTTCAGACCATCCCCTACCGCTTCTACTGCCTCTTCGCCCTGGCCCTGTGCGGCATGGTCGCCTTCACGGGCCGCGACTTCGGCCCGATGCTCGCCGCGGAGCGCCGCGCGCGCGCGACGGGCGAGGTCGTGCGCAAGGACGGCACACCGATGGTCTCGGAGCTCGTGACCGAGATGGCGCCCGCTGAGGGAGTGACGACCCGCGCCTGGCGCGCCTTAGTGCCGATCAGCGTCTTCGTCCTCTTCACCGTGGGCTGGGTCTTGTACACGGGCTATGTCGGCGCCTCAGAGTCCGCCTTCGAGTCCGCCTTCGAGTCTTTAGGTCTGCGTTCCGCCTTCGTCTTGGACTGATTCGACATCTTCTGGCGGATCTGCGTCTCCAGGAAG
>JAKVCE010000541.1:0-420 GCA_022447405.1 Planctomycetota bacterium
CTCCGGCGACGGCTTCTGCCTCGTGGGGGACACGGCTGGCTTCCTGAACGCTGCAACCCTCAAGGGCATCCACCTCGCGATCAAGTCCGGGCTCCTAGCTGCTGAGGCGATCGCGCCGGCCGTCAGCGCTGAGGACACAGGCGCGGATGCGCTCGCTAAGTACCCCGAGCTCTTCGAGGCCTCCTGGGCCAAGGAGGAGCTCTACAAGGTGCGGAACTGGAGGCAGGCCTTCGCCGGCGGGATGCTCGCGGGCATGGTCGACGCGGGCTTCCAGATGGTGACCGGCGGCCGGGGGCTCGTCGCCAAGCGAGAGGGCCACGCGGACCACGAGACGATGCGGCCCTTGGCCGAGTCGCGGATGGAGAAGCCGCAGTACGACGACGCCTGCGCGATGGACAAGCTCACGGACGTCTACCACTC
>JAKVCE010000541.1:430-1606 GCA_022447405.1 Planctomycetota bacterium
GAGGAGGACCAGCCCAGTCACCTCCTCGTCGTGGACCCATCCATTTGCGTGGACCGCTGCACGAGCGAGTACGGAAACCCCTGTCAGCACTTCTGTCCGGCGGCGGTCTACGAGTGGCCAGAGGAAGCGACGGAGGTCGTCGTCAACTTCTCCAACTGCGTCCACTGCAAGACCTGCGACATCGCCGACCCCTACGAGAACATCGAGTGGGTCGTCCCCGAAGGAGGGGGCGGTCCGCGATACACCGACATGTGAGCCGAGGCGGCGCCGCGCCGTCCTCACTCGCCTCTACCTCCCCCTGAAGAAAATGAGAATCACAGCAGCAGACTCCAACAAAGCCCTCACAGCCACACCGCTCCTCGCCGTCCTCGCCGCCGCAGGCGAGTCACCGGCGCTCCCGCGCGGGGTCAAGATCCCCGCGGCCGCCAAGAAGGACTTCAGCGGCAAGGCACGCGGCGATCGCTTGGCGGACGCGTCCTCTGGACCGGCGGAGCGGGTGCTCCTCTTGGGCCTCGGGAGAGAGCCTGGCGCAGAAGAGCTGCGCCGCGCCGCGGCGAGAGCGGTGAAGGCCGCGAAGAAGGTCGGTCTCAGCGCGCTCAGGATCCACCTCGCGCCGGGCACCGCCAAGTCCTGTGGCGGAGCCGCTGCGGCCGGTCAGGCCCTGGCAGAGGGCGCAGGGATGGGCGCCTATGTCTACACCGGTGGCAAGAGCAAGCCCAAGCAGTCCAAGCTCAAGCGCTGCGTCATCGCTGGCTCCGGGGTGAAGTTTCGCGCCGGCGTGAAGGACGGCGCTGCTCTCGCCGAGGCGAACCTCTTCACGAGAGACCTGCAGAACCTGGCGGGGAACCAGATGACCCCGCGAAACCTCGCCGCGGCTGCGCGCAAACTCAGCACTCGCAGCCCGCGCATCAGCTGCCGCGTGATGGACGAGGCGGCGATGAAGAAGATGAAGATGGGACTGCTCCTCGGCGTCTCCCGTGGCTCGGTTGAGCCCGCTCGCCTGATCCACCTCGTCTATCGACCGAAGGGCAAGGCGAAGCGCAAGGTCGCGCTCGTCGGCAAGGGACTCACCTTCGACGCTGGCGGCATCAGCCTGAAGCCCTCTGCGAAGATGGACGAGATGCGCTATGACATGTCCGGGAGCGCCGCTGTCTTAGGCGCCTTCCACGCCCTCGC
>JAKVCE010000542.1 GCA_022447405.1 Planctomycetota bacterium
GGCTTGATCACTTGGATGGTGGCGTTGGAGGTCAGCTCACCGTCCTTGTTGTAGATCTCTCCAGTGATCGTTCCGCCCATGCGCAGAGAGAGCCGCAGGTCGGCGGTCTCCTCTCCAGCGATGAGGGTGACCTTGAGGGGGACGGATGCCGCGTAGCCATCGGCTGTGGCGAAGAGGTCTAGCGCGCCGCTCGGGAGGTCTTCGAGCACGAAGCGCCCTGAGCCGTCGCTCCTCGTCGAGGCGTTTTTCAGGTCCTCCGAGACGGTCGACAACATGGCAGAGCCTCTATCCCTGATCGTGACCATGGCGTTCGCAGCGGGTGCACCGGTCGGAGTCAGGACGACTCCGCTCGCGGTGGAGGCGGGCTCCAGCGTGATGAGGAGCGGGTCCGCGTCTTCAGCCTGAGGGATCTTCACGACGGTCGCCGCTGGGGTGGCGTAGCCCTCTGCTAGCGCATACACCCGCCAGTCTGCGTGGGAGAGGCCAGGCGCGATGAAGCGCCCCTCTGGATCTTGGATCAGCAGGCGCTTGTCCTCGACCCCGATCTCGCCGAGCAAGGAGCCCTCCATTCGGATCATGACGAGCTCATACTCTTCTACCGCGACGCCTGCGTCGTCGACGACCCTGCCAGCGATCACCTCTGGAGCCTTCAGGACCAGCTCGAGGGGACCTTCGCCTGGCCTCACACCGTCCGTGTGATCTCTCCAGCTGAAGGCTGCGTCTCGGTCGTACTCTCCCCCTTCGTAGAGCGCGCTCTGCTGCGTCTCAGCTGAGAGCCACTCTTCCAAGCGTGCGTCTGTAGGGATATGAGAAGCGGACACCGTGAAGGGACCCTTGCCGAGCGCGGTGATGCGGAAGTTGCCCTCTTCATCTGTGCGCGCATGACCAAAACCACCTACAAGGCTGTTGATCGAGTCTGCGCCGAGGAGCGCTGAGCGGTCGAAAGAGGCTGCGACGACCGTGTCCACCACGGGGGAGCCGTCTGGCCAGAGGACTCTCCCCTCAAGGGAGGAGCCCTCCGACAAGACGAGCACGAGGTCCTTCACCTGCTCGCCCTCGATCAAGTTGAAGCTCTGGAATCCGCTCTCAACGAAGCCGTCGCTTCTTGCTATCACGGAGACATCTCCCACAGGCAGCCCTCGCAGGGTGAAGCGACCCTCTGCGTCAGTGACCTCTTTCCTACGGACCCAGCCCGCGAGGGAGATCATGCCTCTTCCACTGGTCGAGGCCACATCTGCGCCCTCCAAGGGGAGACCGCTAGGGTCAACGACCTGCCCTGAGATGACCCCGCCAGGGCGGAGATCGAACGCGAGCTCATGGGTCTCGCCTCGAGCGAGGCGCGGGACGTCTGCGAGCTCTGGCGCAAGCTCGACAGGGAGCACCTTCACCTCAACATCGAGCATGGGCGGGATCCCACGGAAGACGAATTCGCCGCTCCCGTCTAGCTCGATGCTCTGGGGTTCGAATCCAGTCCCGCCGCCGACGCGGAGGGTGGATGGTGAGAGAGTGACCAAGATCGGGGAGGGGTCCTCCCCGTCCATGCCAGTGACCGTTCCCTCGATGCAAGCTCCGCACTCGGTGGCGAGGTACGCCTTGCTGCTTCG
>JAKVCE010000543.1 GCA_022447405.1 Planctomycetota bacterium
CCTCAGGTCCTCGCTCACGGCCAGGGATCGTGACACCTTGAGGTCCCGATTGAGCCTGGTGTATTTAGGCGCGGGCGGCCTCCTGCGGGCGCGGGGATATCTCGGCGCAGGACTTACAGAGGCTTCTGGTGACTCACGCATCGTCTTAGGCCTATTGGCCCTAGAGCAGGGGCTCTGGGGCCGCTCCAGGGCCCTGTTCCGCTCCGCCATGGCAGCCGATCCTAAGCAAGCCTGGGCGGGGAGGGGATGGGGCCTTAGCATGGTCCCCCCAGCTCAACCTCAGACCAACTAGCCACCGCTCATTCCTCATGCGAACACTTCAGCTCTCACTGATCGCCCTCACTGCAGCAGCCCTTGCGCCCGTTCAGCCCCAGCAAGAGGCCCTGCTGAAAGAGTCCGACCACAAGAAGATCGGCAAAGAGATCGCCGCATGTATCGAGGCCTTTCAAGAGGGTAAGGGCCGGATCAAGGCAGAGGAGAAGCTCAGCGAGGCCATCAGCAAGTGGTCGAAGAAGAAGCCCTTCAAGGACAAGGACCCGCTCTTCGCGAACGCAGACCTGGGTATGAGCCTCTGGTATGCGATGGAGTACGACCGGAAGAAGGTCACCAAGGGAAAGGTCAACAGCGTCACCGTTCCTACGGGTCCGCCCTTCGATTACGAGGTCGAGTACTGCGTCTGGGCCCCCTCTAAGTACAAGGCCAAGGACGGCCCTTACCCCCTGATCCTTTGCATCCCTGACGCCGGTCAGCGGCCCTTCGATCACCTGACCGAGGACTGGGTGTCTGGAGACCTCCGCGATCAGGTCATCCTGGCTGCTGTGCCTATGCCCGATGACGTCGCCGCTTGGAATCAGGTTGGCGGCTCCGGGACTCCAGGCGGTCTCGCGAACCTGTTCACCGTCCTCAAGGAGATGACCCGAAACTACGCGGTCGACTTCGACAAGATCTTCGTCGCTGGCAAGGGCGCTGGCGTCTCTGCCGCGCTCGAGCTCTCACAGTTCTTCCCGGATCGCTTCGCTGGCGTCATAGGGCGGACCGGCGACGCAGGTGATGCGAGCCACATGAACTATCGAAACCTGCCGGTCTACTTCGCAGGAGGCGGGCAGAAGGCCACCGCCTTTGCGGAGGCGATGGAGGCTGACGGTTTCGCTGAGGCGGTCGTCAACCCTGATGGCAAGGAGGAGGATGTTCACGCTTGGGTCATGGCCACCGACAGAGACGCCAATCCTGCTGAGGTCGTGCTCTCCCCGCGCCTGCCCTTCCCCAACAAGGCGTACTGGCTTGAGGTCCCGAAGACTGAGGAGATTGAAGGGCGGATGATTCGAGGAAAGGTGGACCGAGCGACCAATGAGATCACCATCACTGCCAAGCACGTGTCCTCCGTCACCATCTACCTCAACGATCAGCTCGTTGACATGGACCTCCCAGTCACCGTCATCTGCAACGGCGTGAAGAACGAAGACGTCATCCCCAGGAATTTCTCCACGATGATGAGGCTGATCTACTCGGCTCGTAACGACGCCGGGCGCATCTACACCGCCTCACGGGAGTACGACGTCCCCAAGATTGAGGACGCCGAAGAGGACGAAGGCTGAGCTGTTG
>JAKVCE010000544.1 GCA_022447405.1 Planctomycetota bacterium
AAGGGCCAGCTGGAGCAGACGGGGCGGCCGGCCCTCCAGGCCCCCAAGGGCCGGCTGGGTCTGATGGAGCTACTGGTCCGGCAGGGCCTCAAGGGCCGCCAGGAACGAGCGCATGGATAGATGGTGTCCATCCCGGAGCCGGTGATGTGACATTCACGCCGGGTTACGTAGGTATCGGTGGGGATGAAATTCCCGGACACCTTCTCCATGTGGTCGATGATGCCGCCGATCAGTCGAGCGGTAGCGCGGTTCGTGTCGAAACGGTCCGTGACTACGGGTTTGGCGTTATGGCCGTCAGTACCGGTGAAGACGGCACCGGCGTGTATGGGACTGCCTCGGCTACTGGCGTGGGAGTGGTCGGCGCATCGGACGGAATCGGCGTACAAGCGTGGACGATGGAGGGGATTGCTTTGCAAGCAGACGGTCCTAGCAACCTCTGGGGTCGTACTTGGGTCAAGAGCTACAAACCTTATGGAGGGAGCCATCCGATCGACCCCAGTGACAACTCTGAAGCCCTCCTAATAGGCTCCTCTGAAGCGGTGGAAGGCTCTATGAGGATCTACAAGCAAGACTCCGGTACCAGCCCCACATTCATCGGCCCCGACCCGTATTCGGACTGCTTCGTCTTCGAGATCACAGACAACAATGCAACCGCGCCGGATGGCGGCTTCCACTTCGCTGCGACAGGCGATGACAACATCGTCGATCCGCTCCTGACCATTCGCGGCTCCTATGGAGGCGGCGTCGGTGGCTCAGGGAGCGTAGGTGTGGGCCGCGTCACCCGACCTCAAGCTAAACTCGATGTCGGGGGAGATCTCATGCTCCGCGGCTATGACGAAGACGGAAACGTCAACAAGAAGGTGAGGTTCAAGGTTAAGTCATCGTCGGGCAGCTCCTTGGATGACGACGATGATGATGATGACGTCGAGGTGACCTCAGAAGATGAAGAGGGGAACGAGGAGCGCGCGACCGTCACGACGCGCGGAGTGAACATCCCCGTGCCCGAATCGCCTGGTGTTGTCGTCCGTGTTCGCGGCGGTACGGGTGGAGTCAGTGAGGACCCGCTCTTGGTCGTCGCTGGCGGAGTCCAGATCGCTGATGAGAACGGCAACACATCTGCGTTGATGCCGACCCTCTCGGGCGGCTTAAGACTCGGAGCCGTGGACGGGCCTCAGGTGGACATCGACGTGACCGCTGGCGGCGGCATCGACGTCAAGGGTCCGATCTCTGGAGCCAACGTCATCGCTTCGAGCCTTGATCTGGGAGGCAACTCCTCGCTCGGCTTGAATGACGCGGGGCAGCTCGACCTCCAAGGGGCTAACGGCTTCGCGTTCCGCACAGACGGTCAACAAGTGAACTTCAACATCTCCAACACAGGGGTGATGGGTTTCAACAATGAGTTCGGAAGTAACTCTGTTCTTCAAATCGGAAGCGCCGTTGAGAGTGGAGGGCTTCTTCTCCGGGATGGGTCAGACATGGTCTCACTCGGGGTCGAAGGTGGAGGCTCTTACGGGGCTTACGTAGAGCTCAGTGAGGAAATCTTTAACCTCCACTGTTATGGGGAAGCGCAACTCCCTGGCGACCCATGGACCGGTTGGTCC
>JAKVCE010000545.1 GCA_022447405.1 Planctomycetota bacterium
GCTTTTAAACCAGCACGGGTCCTATGCCATTGGCGCCGAGGTTCGTGTTCAGCATGGCGAGCGGATCATCATGAGGCAGTGTCAGCCCTCCTACTCCTATTGCTCCTCTAATGACCCAGCTGTGACCATGGGGCTTGGGGGGCTTCAGGGGGACGTCACGGCGGTCGTGAGGTGGCCTGGTGGCCGAGAGGAGGCCTTTGGCCCCTTGGCTGAAGGCTCTTATCATGAGCTGAGGGAGGGCTCAGGGGCTTCCAGGTGAGCCCTGAGGTCTCAGAGGCTGAAAAAAGAGGTGCGCGCAAGCTGGCGTCGCCCTATCCTGTTCGGCCCTCATGATCGCTGCGGCGGTCATTGTTCGGAGCTAGACCATGTCGAAAACTTGTCAGATCACAAATCGCGGAACCCGCTCAGGCGGGAGCCTCGCACGCAGGGGCCTCGCGAAGAAGGACGGCGGTGTCGGTATTCGCACCACCGGCCACAATAAGCGGACCTTCCAGGTCAACGTCCAGCGCAAGCGCATCTGGGTGCCGGAGCTCGGCAAGCACGTCCGCGTGCGCCTCTCGGCTCGCGCCTTGAAGACCGTTCAGAAGAACGGAGCTTACGCGACCCTGCTCAAGGCAGGCTTGATCAAGCCTGCTGGGAAGCGCTCTAGCTGAACCTCGCGCGCTGCGGTTCACGCTCAAGGAGAGGTCTTGATGCAACTGCAGCGCTCCTTGGAGCTACGCACTGAGGGGAGAGGTATATACGAGCTTACGGACCGGGTCTCTGAGGTCGTGAGGGCAGCAGGCGTGCGGGAGGGGCTGTGTGTTGTCTCTTGTTTGCACACCTCTGCCAGCCTGGTCGTTACGGAGTGCGCTGACCCAGCGGTGCGTACAGACTTGCAGGCATGGCTGGAGCGCATCGCCCCGGAGGGGGACGCCAGCTACACGCACACCGCAGAGGGGCCTGATGACATGCCCGCTCACCTGCGCGCGGCGATCACGAGCGCGTCTGAGACGCTCATCATCAGCGCGGGCGAGCTGGCGTTGGGGGTCTGGCAGGGCCTGTACCTCATGGAGCATCGCGCTGCTCCACACTCCCGGCGCGTGCTCGTACATGTTCAAGGGGACCTGTGAGACCTCGCTGGGAGCGGTTAGGATGCTGAGATGAGCGCGACGCGGCTCGTAGTTGTTGAGGATGACCCCGACCTTCGGGAGGTCTTGAAGGAGTCACTGTCTCGGGAGGGCTACGAGGTCTTCGCAGCTGAGGACGGTGTGCTCGGGCTTGAGCTTGTCCATGAGGTTCAGCCTGACCTCGTCTGCTTGGACGTGATGATGCCAGGGAAAGACGGGATCGAGGTCTGTCGCGAGCTCCGCGCGGACTCACGTTTTCGGAAGCTCCCTATCCTGATGCTCACCGCTAAGGGCGATGAGTCGGACGTCGTCTTGGGGCTCGGTATCGGCGCCGATGACTATCTGGTCAAGCCGGCTCGGCCGAAGGAGCTGGTCGCGCGGGTGCGCGCGCTCCTTCGCAGGGGCAAGGCCGAAGCGGAGGAGGTTGGCGCTTCTGTTATCCAGGCGGGATCGATGGAGATCGATGAGGAGCGCTTTGAGGTCCGCGTGG
>JAKVCE010000546.1 GCA_022447405.1 Planctomycetota bacterium
CCTCTTTCTCCCCGACATCGACAAGTGGGAGCGCTTCGACACAGACATCAACGCTCTGCTGGAGGAGGTCGACTACGCGCTCCTCGACGCGACCTTCTACGGGCCGGACGAGCTCCCGGGCCGTGACATGTCCGAGATCCCGCACCCCTTCATCGTCGAGTCCATTGAGCGCTTCCAGACGCTCTCCCCTGAGGTGCGGGATCGCGTCCACTTCCTCCACCTGAACCACTCCAACCCTGCCGCCATGCCGGGGAGTGATGCGGCCGCCGCCGTACGCGCAGCTGGACACCACGTCTGCGCCGAGGGCGCGCGCTTCCCGCTCTAGCAGACGCTCTTGGCCGCTCGCGTCGCGGCGCAACGATCCAGCCACTCCTGCGAGAAGGCGTCGATGTCACCGAAGCGATCGGGAGAGAAGCGCGCGAGGTCGAGCCCGCTCTCGCCATCCAAGATCAGCTCGGAGAGGGCGCGCCCGACGCCACCGGAGGCGGCGATCCCAGAGCCGCAGCAGCCGGTCGCTACCAAGTAGCCATCCACCCCCTCGCAGGCGCCGAGGATGAAGTCGCCGTCAGGTGTGTAAGTCGAGGGGCCGCTCACGTAGTGCGCGAGGCCCACCGTCTCCAAGAGCGGGCAGAAGCTTGAGAAGCCCTCACCTGCTGCCGAGAGGGTCTCCCAACCCTCCGGATCCTCGCTGAACTCGAGCGCTCCCAGGTCAGCTGGGAGCGCCCGCGGATCTCTCGCAGGGGACGCGCCGCCACGCAGCCCAAAGAGGAGGCCCCCCACCTCCCCACGCGTGTAAGCGGGCACGTCCGGGAGGAAGATCACAGGCTGCTCAGGATCGAACTCCTCTCGCTCCTCAGTGATCCAGTACTGACTGCGCACCGGCGCCATGGGCAAGTGGCAGCCGACCTGCGCCGAGAGGACGCCTGCCCAGGGGCCGGCGCAGTTCACGACCCAGTCAGCGCGGAGCTCGCCAGCGCTGCTCATGACGCCGGTCACTCGCCCCTCCTCGAAGCAGAGCTCATGGACTTCGACGCCTGTCCGCAGCTCTACGCCACGCGCTCGCGCCGCCCGCGCGTAGGCCGTGGCGAAGAGGTAGGAGTCCACGTAACCAGCGCGGGGCAGGAACAGGCTGCGGTCCCCTTCGCCGACATCAAGCCAACGCACCCGCTCGCGCGCGCGCTCAGGAGACCACTCCTCTACGACCTCCCCGACCTCCGCCGCGAGCGCGACCTGCGCGTCCAGGGAGCTCTTGTTCACCTCCGACCTCGCCACGTGCAGGCTCCCGACCTCGTGCACACCCAGAGGCTCTCCGAGCTCCTCCTCGATGACCGGCATGACATCCCATGTCTCCTGGAAGATCGCGCTCTTCGCGGGGTGGCCAGCGACACAGGTCAGGACCGAGGCCGCCCTCGAGGTGCTCTGGCTCCCGACCTCCGCGCGCTCCAAGACGAGCACGCGGCCGACGCCGCGGCGCGCGAGGCTCCACGCCACCGAGCATCCGAAGATGCCCCCGCCGACGATGATCACATCGAAGCGCTCGCTCACGCCCCCACCTCCTCCGCCAAGCGCGCGCAGAGCTCGGGCAAGACCTCTGCAG
>JAKVCE010000547.1 GCA_022447405.1 Planctomycetota bacterium
GAGTCCGGAGGGGGAGAGTTGGCCTCTCTCGGCCTGCGTACGACTACGTCCTCTGCAGAGGCCTTCCCCGAGGCTCTTGATGAGGCGCTGTGGAAGATGGAAGAGCTCAAGGATGAGCTCGGTGATGTCGAGGGGGTGCGCTTCACCTACGGCTCTACTGCGGGCGCGGTGCTCACGAAGGAGCTCCGCTTCGAGCCTGGCTCAAGGGTCGTCGACCTGACCTTGGGGCTCGAGAACGTGTCGGTCGCCGGCGCAGCGGGCAACAGGCAGTTCCTCTTCACCCCTGCGGTCGGTGTCCGCGGTGAAGGGAGCAGCTATTTCTATGTCGAGCCCGAGGTCATCGGGGCGTGGACAGACTCAGAGGGTGAGCTACGGGTGGAGACCATAGAGTGGGACGACGAGCCCCACCCGCAAGATCTGAGAGGTAACTTCAACTCCACAGGCGCGCTCTCCTTTGTGGGCGTGCACAACAAGTTCTTCGCGCTCCTCATGGAGGCGAAGCCTGACGCGCAATCGACCCTCTCTGGTGGCGTGCGCTGGCGCAGGGTCTCTGAGCTCGAAGCGGAGCCGGCTTCGGGGGATGGAGTGGAGACGACCTACCCCTCCCTCTCCGCAGACGTCGACCTCGTCATGTATCTCGGCGAGCCAGGAGAGCGGCGCACCTGGGAGTACTCGCTCTACGCAGGCCCCAAGGCGCGAGAGGAGCTCAAGGCAGCCTCTGCAGACTATGAGGCGGTGAACCTTGAGGACATCGGCTGGTTCACGGGGGTCGGCAAGGTCATCCTCGCGATCCTCGCCTTCTACTACGGGCTGGTAGGGAGCTGGGGGTGGGCGATCATCCTGATGACCCTCACGGTCCGCCTGCTCTTGTTCCCGATCAACCGGCGCTCGCAGACCGCGATGGCGCGCTTCCAGACCAAGATGAAGCGCGTCCAGCCGAAGATCGACGAGCTCAAGAAGAAGTACGCGAACGACCCGCAGAAGCAGCGCGAAGCGCAGGGGAGGCTCATGCAGGAGGAGGGCGCGATGCCTCCGCTCGGCGGCTGCCTGCCCCTCTTCCTTCAGTTCCCTGTGTTCATCGGGCTCTTCGGCGTCTTGAAGGTTGAGTACCACCTGAGGCAGGAGCCCTTCCTGTGGATCCGCGACCTCTCGCTCCCAGACCAGCTCATGCGGATCGACTTGAGCCTGCCCCTCATCGGCACGATCGAGTGGCTCAACATCCTGCCCTTCGTGATGGTCGCGATGATGGTGCTTCAGGCGAGCGCTATGCCGACGCCAACGGATCCGCAGCAGGCGCGCATGCAGAAGATGATGCGCTGGATGTTCGCCTTCATGGGCATCATGCTCTACAGCTACCCCGCTGGCCTCGCCCTGTACATGATCACCTCAAGCTCCCTCGGTTTCTTCGAGATCAAGGTGATCAAGAAGCTCTGGCCCATCGACGACACCGAGCAGCCGGTCAAGAAGGGCTGGATGATGCGGATGGCAGAGAAGCAAGCCGAGCAGCAAGCGGCGCTGAGGAAGCTGCAAGAGCAGCAGCGCATGTCCAGACAGAAGGCGCAGAAGAGCCGCAAGAAGCGCAAGCGCTAGTAGAGA
>JAKVCE010000548.1 GCA_022447405.1 Planctomycetota bacterium
TTTTCGCATCTTGTTGAACAGGGTGGTTCGATTGATCGCGAGGGCTTCAGAGGTGGCCTTGCGGCAACCCTTGGTCTGGAGCAGGGCGGAGACCAGGATCTCGCGCTCCGGCGCCTCTAGGGCGAGGCGCAGAGGCAAGATCTCGGTGGATTGGTTTTCACTCAAATACGGGCTAGCGGGCGCCGCCAGGTCCTGCGGGTGGACCTCTTCGGGGAGGTCTCCGGGAGTGATCGCAGGGCCTCTGGCCAAGAGGACGGCGCGCTCGATGGTGTTCTCTAGCTCCCGGACGTTGCCGGGCCAGGCGTAGGCAGAGAGGGCTTGCAAGGCCGCTGAGGAGTAGCCGTCCAGGGCTCTGTCGTGCTCCTTCGCGAAGCCATCGAGGAAGCGCTGCGCGAGGAAGGGGACGTCGCCAGCGCGCTCTCGAAGTGAGGGCAGGCGGACCGCCACGACCTTGATGCGGTAGTACAGGTCTTCGCGGAAGCGTCCAGCTTGGACAGCGTCCTTCAGGTCTTCATTGCTCGCCGCGATCACTCGGACATCTGCGGTCCTCGTTCGCGTGTCCCCGACTCGCTCAAAGGTCCGCTCCTGCAGGAGCCGTAGCAGCTTCACCTGAAGGTCGAGCGGCGCGCACGTGATCTCGTCTAGGAAGAGCGTCCCTCCCTCAGCGAGCTCAAACTTGCCGGGGCGGTCAGACACTGCGCCGGTGAAGGCGCCCTTGACGTGACCGAAGAGCTCACTCTCCAGGAGGTCATGGGGGAGCGCTCCGCAGTTCACGACGACAAAGGGGCCGTCTCTTCGCGCGCCAGCTTCGTGGAGGCTGCGGGCCAAGAGGGACTTTCCGGTGCCGCTCTCTCCCTCTAAGAGGACTGTGGCGCGGGTGTCAGCCACGGCCCGAACAGTGTCGAAGACCGAGCTCATGGCGTCGCTCGTGCTCTGCATGTCGCCTAAGGAGTATCGCCGCCCGAGGTCCTCAAGGAGGCGCTGGTTTTGGTTGAGGAGCGCGCGACGCTCGAGAGCGCGCTCTAAGCTCATCAGGAGGCGGTCGATAGGGATGGGCTTGGAGATGTAGTCAGACGCGCCGGCGCGCATGGCGCCGACAGCGTCTTGGATGGACCCAAAGGCGGCGAGGAGGATCCATGCGGGGGCGTCTTCGGGAGAGCAGGCCGCGGCGAGGTCTTCCAGGGCGACAGTGTCCGCCTCTCCGAGGATGACGTCGATGTCTAAGGTGGCGTCGCGTTCGTCCCAGTCTGCGCGCGCGTTAGCCTCATAGCCCGCGTCTCTGAGCTGCTCAACGAGCTCATCTGCGTGCTCTGCGTCGGAGTCGAGGACGAGGACTCGCGGGGCGCTTCTCTCATTCGAGGCCATGTTCATTCCTTTCGACACAGAGGAGGCTCGATGTTGAGAGAACTCCACCTGTTCTGATATCCCAACACGCGGATCAGATGCCCCATAAGCCCTTTTAGGGAAGGAGCTTAGGCTTAAATGCCGGCTCAGGGTGCAGGGAGGGTGACCTCTAGCTGCAGCTTCCCCTCGCCTGCGGCGGCGCGGGGCTGCGGCCCTGGCTCCACGGCCTGGCCCGGGTGAAGCTCGGAGGCC
>JAKVCE010000549.1 GCA_022447405.1 Planctomycetota bacterium
GCCAGCCGCGTGTTAGACCCCGGGAACAACTTCCTAGGTGGTGGCTTCAACAGCTCTAACTCCTGCACGTTCATGGCCTGCGGCGGAACGATTGACGACTGGGTGGTGACTGGCACCACGCACGACATCACGACCAGCTCAACCGGCGGCTGCGGACAGTCTGGCGCCCTGAACGGCACCTTTGACGCCAGCACCAACCAGATCGATGGCACCTGGAGCTCACTCGACTGCAACGGCAACCCTTCCTCTGGGACTTTCCTCGCAGGTAAGTGGGGCTCGACCTACGACAAGCACATCCAGGCCATGCTCCTCTCCCTCGGGCTCTTCGCCGACGACATCGAGGCCGAGTCTCTGGACGCCGCGGACGTCTTCCACTCGAGCTACCTGAGCGACGGCTACACCCGCGCTGACTGGGAGAGCCAGCTCAGCTACTGGTACTCGAACTATGAGGACCTGCAGGTCGAGATCTCCGGCCCCAGTCAGCTCCTCACCGTCATCGGCTCCGATGTACACCCCTACCTCCTCGGCCCGACGCGAGTCGCATGGGAGATCACGATCACTGGCACCCACTCGAGCACTGGCTTTGTGGAGGAACTGCACTCAAGGTCAGAACCCAATGTCATCGGGCCCGGCATGAACCTGATCGGAGTAGAGGCTGGCCGGATCGTGTTCACGGGGAACGGCGAGGACCAGCCTCTGAGCATCGGGCTCCCGATCCACCTCTCAGATGTCTCCACGGAGCACTATGTGGTGTGGCCCTTCGGGGTGCACGGCGGCGGGCACGCCGAGGACGGACACCCCGGCATCGACTTCTCCTACATCGAAGGCGCGAAGGTGATCGCCGCCGAGGCGGGAGAGATCACTGCGATCACGCTGAACACAGGCTGGACCCCAGCCCAATGGGACATCACTCAGACCATCCGCCCCGGAGTCCAGCTCCGCTATGGACACATCGCAGACCCGCCCGCGGTGAGCGTGGGAGACATCATCGCTGCGGGCGACATCATCGGAGACCCCTCAGTCACCTCTGGCGGAAACCGGATGATCCACTTCGCGCTCAACATCGGCTCCACCTCTGCAAACGATGACGCCTGCCCTACCCCCTGGTTCAACCCGTCCGCCATGAGCGACTGGGACATCATCTGGCAGCTGGCGCATTACTCCGAAGAGCTCTCGGAGCCTCTCGGCTGCAACGACCGTGAGGCGGACCCTCCCTATGTCGCGACTTGGGAGCTCGAGACCCCCGGTGTGAGCCCAGGCCCGGACTCAATCCTCTTCTTCCGCCCTGACGGCTACGCGCACAACTACGTCTACACCTTCCTCGACGCAGGCGGAGTCGCCTATGAGACCGGCGACACGGAGTGGATGAGCTCCCCCTCCACGATCGGCCTCAAGTTCGTCGCGACCGACGGCTCCGGCTCACTGAGCTTCGCGGCCGGCGACATCGTCGGCACCGAGATGCAGCTCAAGATCGACTTGAGCATGCACACCGACATGAGCGGCGCGGCAGTCTACAGGTTCCAAGAGTGACCTTTCGCGAGCGCCCCTAAGGAGAGATGGGGTGGGTAACGGGACTTGAACCCGCGACCTCCGG
>JAKVCE010000055.1 GCA_022447405.1 Planctomycetota bacterium
GTCGCCGACGAGACCTGACTCTACGATCGCCTCGCAGAGCATTCCGTCCTCAATCCCCCGCCCCAGGAGGGCGTCCAAGACCGCCTGGTCAATGACTCCGCTCTCTTCGAGCCGCCTCGCGAGCTCAGCGTCTGAGAGCCTCTTGGTGTGTTTCCTGCGCACGAATCGAAGGGGCCGCGCCCCCGCGCGGCGTGGCGCAGCCCTGTCTGCGCCCTCTCAGCTATCGGCTAGGAGCTGCGCCCAAAGAGAGCGCTCTCTGGAAATTCCTCGAGGGACCGCCCTCGGGGCTCAGACGTCGAGGTTTGTGACCTCTAGCGCGTGGCGCTCGATATACCGCCGGCGGTCTTCGACCCCGTCGCTCATGAGGATCGTGAAGACCTGGTCCGCGGAGATCGCGTCCTCCATGCGGACGCGATAGAGGCTCCTGATCGCCGGGTCCATCGTCGACTCCCAGAGCTGGTCTGCGTCCATCTCGCCGAGCCCCTTGTAGCGCTGCACGTCGAGGTCGCCTTGGGCCCCGCGCCGGACGAGCTCGCCGAGCTCGAGCGGGTTCGTCGTCGTGAGCTCCTCTTTCCCGCCGCCGAGGGACCAGCGGCCGCCGCCGTGGAAGCGCAGGCCGGCGCCCACGAGCGCGTCAAGCTGGGCACGGAGTTCGTCCCCGTGGGCGATGCGACAGGTGTGGACGTGCGCCTTGTCCATGTCGAGGCTCTCGTCTCTGCCGTCATAGATGAGGAGCTTCTTCCCCGCGCCGAGGGTGACGCGCTGCAGCTCGATGAAGTTGTCTCGCTCCTCTTTGCTCTCAAAGAAATGGTCCTCGCCCGCGGCCTGGGCCCAGTGCGTCGGGAGCGCGCCGCCTTGCCATGACTCGAGCATCGTGCCGTAGGGGACGATCGCCCACCCAGGGGTGGAGCGCTGCAGGGACTCCTCGAGGGCCCGCAGCTTGTCGCAGAGCTCTTTCAGCTCCGCGCCTGTCCAGACCCGCTCGTCGTCTCCCTCTTGCGTGATCGAGAGGTTCCCGATCCCCCGGTCGACCAAGATGTCGCGGAGCTCCGCATCTGAGGTGATGTAGCGCTCCTTCTTCTTGTGTCGGACCTTGTAGAGCGGCGGCTGCGCGATGTAGAGGTGCCCGCGCTCGATGAGCTCCCGCATGTGGCGGAAGAAGAAGGTCAGGAGCAGGGTCCGGATGTGTGACCCGTCGACGTCGGCGTCCGTCATGATGATGACCTTGCCGTAGCGGAGGTTCTCCGCGTCAAACTCGTCAGCGATGCCGCAGCCGAGCGCAGAGATGATCAGTTGGATCTCTGAGTGCGCGAGCATCTTGTCGAGCCGCGCCTTCTCCACGTTCAGGATCTTTCCCTTGAGGGGCAAGATGGCCTGGAACACGCGGTCCCGCCCCATCTTTGCGGAGCCGCCGGCGGAGTCACCCTCAACCAGGAAGACCTCCGACTCCTCCCGGTCCTTCGTCTGGCAGTCAGCGAGCTTCCCGGGCAGGTTGCCGCTCGCGAGCGCGGACTTTCGGCGGACGAGCTCTCGGGCTTTGCGCGCGGCCTCGCGGGCCTGCATCGCACGCACGGCCTTGTTGATGACGGCCTTGGCGACGGCCGGGGTCTCCTGCAAATAGTCGCTGAGGCTCTCGTGGAACATCGTCGCCACGACGCCGTCCGCCTCGCGGTTGCCTAGCTTGTCCTTGGTCTGCCCCTCGAACTGAGGGTTCGGCAGCTTCACCGAGATGATCGCTGTCAGGCCCTCGCGGAAGTCGTCGCCCGTGAGCGGCTTCTCGTTCTCTTTCACGAGCTTGGCCGACTTCGCGTAGTTGTTGAGGGTTCGAGTCAGCGCCGAGCGGAAGCCGGAGAGGTGCGTGCCGCCGCCGTGCGTGTTGATGTTGTTCGCGAAGGTGAAGACGTTGTCCTGATAGGCGTCCGTGTACTGGAGCGCGATCTCCACCTCGTACTCTGCTCCGCCGTCCTTCTCCGGGGCGTTGAGCTTCTTGGTGAAGTGGAGGATGTCCTCGTGGAGCGGGGTCCGGTTCGCGTTCAGGTGCTTGACGAAGGAGAGCAGGCCGTCGGGATACTCGAAGCGCTCCTGGGTCTCTGTGCGCTCATCGACGAGGTCAATGGCGACCCCGCGCGTCCCCATGAGGTACGCGGTCTCTCGGAGGCGCCGCGAGACGATGTCGTAGTCGATCTCGACCGTGCTGAAGATCGTGTCGTCCGGCCAGTAGCGGACTGAGGTCCCGGTCTCGTCCGTGTCGCCTACCACCTTGAGCTGGTCCTGCGTGATGCCTCGCGCGAAGCTCATCTGGTGCACCTTTCCGCCCTGCCGCACCTCGACCTCGAGCTTGACGCTGAGGGCGTTCACGCAAGAGACGCCGACCCCGTGGAGTCCGCCGGAGACCTTGTACGCGTCGCTGTCGAACTTGCCGCCCGCGTGCAGCTTGGTCAGCACGACCTCCACTGCAGGCTTTCCCTCTCCCTCAATGACGCCCGTCGGGATACCGCGACCGTCATCGGAGACCGAGACGGAGCCGTCCTCGTGGATGCGCACCGAGATCAGGCTGGCGTGTCCCGCGAGGGCCTCGTCGATGGAGTTGTCCACCACCTCCCAGATGAGGTGGTGTAAGCCGCGGACGTCTGTGTCGCCGATGTACATCGCCGGCCGCACCCGGACGGGCTCGAGGCCCTCGAGGACGGTGATGGCGTCTGCGCTGTAGTCGCCGCTTTGGACGTCGGGCTTCGCTTCTTCGGTCATGATTGGGTTCCGATTCGAAAGGTGACTCGTTGGATCTTCTCGTCCCCGAGTCTTCGGTTGGCCTCTTCGCGGAGCTGTTCTCCGAGGAAGCCCTTGAGCTCTTGGAGGTGGGCGGAGGAGGCCGCCTCTACAACGAGCTCTCCTCCTTGAAAGCGCACGGCGATCGCGCCGCCGCCAAGCGTCGCCGCGGCGGCGTCGTTCCACGCGGCGAAGACCGCGCCAGAGCGCTCCCGCTCGGCGAGGCCGCTCGTGCGCATGAAGCTCTGCACCGCGTCTTTGAGCGTGACCGCTCCGCCTTTGCGTCGCTTTTCGTTCACCTCAGCACCTGTTCGCGAGGAGCTCGCTCAGGCCTCCACCGTGATCGGCATGACCACATAGATGTAGTTCTCGCCGAGGCGGAACTTGCCGGGGCTCGTGCGATCGCTGAACTCAAGGGTGACGAGGTCTGCCTCGCAGTTCTTAAGCCCCTCGAGGACATAGTCGGGGTTGAAGGCGATCTCTGTCTTGCTGCCCTTGAAGGCGGCCTCCATCTGCGCGTGGGCTTCGCCTCTGCCTGCGGAGCGGCCGAAGAACTCGACCTCTCCCTTCTTGATGTCGAGGCGCACTGCCCGGGCGTCGTCTCCGGTCACGTTCGAGACCAGGCGCAGCTTGCGGCTGAACATCTCGGCGCTCACCTCGACCTGATTCTTTGTCTCTTCGGGGATGACCGCGCTGTATCGCGGATACTCGCCGTCGATGAGCCTCGCGAAGACCTCTGCGTTCGGGGTCTTCATGCCGACCTGGTTGGAGCCGAACTGGAGAGAGACCTGGTCCAGGGGGTCGGCGATCACGCGGCAGAAGAGCTGGGTCCCTTTCGTCGGGATGATGGCGGGCTCCTTGGAGTTCTTCTTCGCGTCAACCGGTGTCGAGGCCATAGCGAGGCGTCGTCCGTCTGTCGCCACCATGCGAAGCTCTCCTCCTTGGACCTCGGTCAAGATCCCGTGCATCGCGTAGCGCCCACCTTCCCTGGCTGCAGCGAAGGCTGTCTGGCCTACGAGCCGAGTGAGGTTTCCGCCTTGGATCGAGAAGGCCCCGTCCGTGTCAAAGCGGCTGATGACCGGGTACTCATCCGGGTCTACGGTGACGAGCTCGCAGCTGTCGTCTCCGCCTTGGATGGTGATGTTCTCGTCCTCGCCGAGCTCTAGCGTCACGTTCTCACTTGAGAGGTCGCGGATGAAGTCGAGCGCGACGCGCGCCGGGATGACCGCAGTGCCGGGGTCTTGGACCTCGACGTCAGAGATCGTGTAGCGCAAGGAGACCTCGAGGTCTGTGCCGAGGAGCTCGAGACCAGCTTCTGTGGCGACGAGGCAGACGTTCTCAAGGACGGGCTTCGTGCTCTTGGCCGGGATGACGCCGTTCGCGACGGCGAGGCCTTCACGTAGTTTCTCGCGGTTGCAGAGTACCTTCATGGTGGTTCAGTCCTGGTTGTGGAGGTAGGCAGTTAGGTGTGGAAGTGGGCTGTGCTTTGGCGCGATGGGGAGAACTCCCCTTCCCCTCTATAGAGAAAGAATCATCACAGTAATAAGGAGGCGTCGCGCTTGTGGAGAACGTGGGGGCGAACAACCGCAAAGTGATTCGAGGCAGCGGCTTGCGGTGTTTCGATCAAGGGGGACAAGAGAGAGGTGGCTGTGGAAGAGAGGTGGAAAGAGGCGGAGTTGTTCACAGTTATCCCGAGCCGCTGAGCGGGGCCGAAGCGGCGCGTGGAAAGGCTGGCGGTTCTCCACGGCGGGCCGGCGGTAGGGCACGGACTCTGCGCGGGTTCTCCCGCGACTGTGCCGCACCTTTCCACGCCGAATCCACAGCCCGTAGCCGGGCTTGGAGAGGCCGAACCCCCTTCCTCTGCGCGCCCTAAGAGGCGCCTCTCGGGAGGCCCCCATTCTACGCGATTTGGGGTGTAGGTGAAACGCGTGAAACAGCGCTTAACGCGCGAAAAACGCCCACTTCGGGCGGCTCTCTGGGGCTGCCCCAAAGGGCCTCAGAGGGGCCGCTCGCCGAGCCGCTCTAAGAGCCTCGAGAGGGTGTCCGCCGTGGCGGGGTCTCGCTCGAGGAGGCCGGAGATTTTGGTCACCGCGTAGAGCACGGTGGAGTGGTCGCGGCCGCCGAAGAAGCCCCCGACCTCCTCTAGGGAGTGCCGGGTCACGCGGCGCGCGAGGAACATCGCGACCTGCCTGGGGAAGGCGATCGTCGCGGTCCGGCGGCGGGACTGGAGGTCAGAGAGCTTGACCGAAAACTCGTCTGTGACGACCGAGACGATGTCATCGAGGGTCGGGCCGCCTCTGCGGACCGAGAAGACGTCTCTCAGGGCGATGTGGGCGAGCTCGCTGGAGACCGGCTCGCCAGAGAGGTCCGCGTAGCCGAAGAGCTTCGTGACGGCCCCTTCCAGCTCACGGATGTTGTTGTCGATGCGCTCCGCGAGGAGGCCTGCGACGTCCGCGGGGAGGTCGCGGCCGCGCTCGCGGGCCTTGCGCTTCAGGATCGCGACGCGGGTCTCGTAGCAGGGGGCCTCTAGTTCGGTCACCAGGCCCCACTTGAAGCGGCTCACGAGGGGCCTTGGGGGGGGAGTCGGAGGAGAGGACGATCTGCTTGCCGGCGTTGTAGAGCGTGTTGAAGGTGTGGAAGAACTCCTCCTGGGTGCGCTCCTTGTTCGCCAAGAGGTGGATGTCGTCCACCACGAGGACGTCCACGCCCCGGTATTTGTTGCGGAAGGCCTGCAGGTCCCCGTTCTCGAGCGCCCCGATGAAGTGGTTCACGAAGGTCTCGCAAGAGAGGTAGAGGATGCGGACCCCTTCCCAGTTCTCGAGCAGGGAGAAGCAGAGAGACTGCAAGAGGTGCGTCTTGCCGAGGCCGACGTTCCCGTGCAAGAAGAGCGGGTTGTATGCCGCGCCGGGGGACTCCGCCGCGCCGACGGAGGCGGCGTGAGCGAAGCGGTTGCAGGGCCCCACGACGAAGTTCTCAAAGGTGTACTTCGCGTTCAGGCCGACGTCGGAGCCGCGGACGAGGGCGTTCGAGATGTCGAGAGGCCCGCGGCCGGCAGGGGCGGAGCCCTGCTGGACGAGCGCGGCAGGAGCGCCGCGCTCTGCGGACGGCTCCTCCTCTTCGGGCTCGCGCGGCGGGAGGGCGAGCTCGGGGTCTACTCGGAGCTCGACGGTGGCGTGGCGGCCGAGGGAGGCGTGGACAGACTCCTCGATCACGCCGCGGTGGTAGCGCTCGAGCCAGTCGCGCGCGAAGGCGTTCTGCACCGCGACCGCGACCGTGTCTTCGCTCAGCTCGGCGAGCGCTGCGCGCCGGAACCAGGTCTCGAAGAGCTCGGGCTGAATCCTGCTGCGGATCTCTGAGCAGATGGCGTCCCAGGCGGGCGCGAGCTCTGCGAGGTCCTGCTTGTTCGCGGGCTGCTCTTCCGCGGGGGCCCCTAGGGGTGAGGAGGCGCGCTCTCGATCGATCCCCTGCGCAGGCGCCTCATCGGCGGCGGTCGGGGATTGGTCTGTTTCGCGCATCAGGTCTCCTGTTCCTTTGAGCCCGGACGCCGCAGCGACACCCCCCCCGCTCTTCGGTGAACAGAGAGCCATAACAGTGTGGGGAGCGCCGCTCTCCCAGCGCGTTGGGGACGAGACTGGGTGGCGAGCGGGGGCGCCATTATTCCCGCTTCTTGGACGCCGTCAACGACGGACGCCAGAACTCTTCACATGAAGGGCGGAAAAATTACGGGTTCGAAAGCGGCGCGCCCCTATCCACAAGTTGTCCCCAGGGTGCGGATGGCGGAGCGCACCTCTTCGGCGGTCGTGTCGCGACCGAGCGAGAGGCGGAGCGCGGCCCGGGCGGCGGATTCGTCGTGTCCGAGGGCGAGGAGGACAGGCGAGGGCTCGATGGATCCGGAGGAGCAGGCGCTCCCCGCGCTCACCTCTAGGCCGGCGAGGTCGAGCCGCGGCACGAGGACTCGGCCGTCTTGGCCGGGGAGGAGCACGCAGAGCGTGTTTGGGAGGCGCCCGGCCGCCTCAAGGCTTGGGCCGACGAGCTGCGCGGCAGGGATCAGCTCCTGAATCCCCCGCCAGAGCTCCCCTGTGAGGGCCTGGGTGCGGGCCGCGTAGTCGGCTTGCTCCTGCACGGCCAGCTCGATCGCCACGGCTGCCGCCGCGATCGCGGGGAGGTTCTCCGTCCCAGAGCGCAGCCCGCTCTCTTGCCCGCCCCCCACCATCCGAGGAGAGAAGGGGCGCTCCTTCGCGCACCACAGGAGGCCGACGCCGAGGGGCCCGCCGACCTTGTGGGCCGAGAAGGAGGCGAGGTCGAGCCCGAGGGCAGCAGGCTTCACCGGGACCTTCCCGAGCATCTGCACACAGTCCGCGTGCCAGGCCGGGGGAGCCCCCTCTTGGCAAGCGTCGAGCGCCGCGCGGATCTCAGGGAAGGGAGCGGCGGCTCCGACCTCATTGTTGGCGCCGACGCAGGAGAGCATGCTGACGGGGCCAGCGCGGAGCGCCGCCTCCAGCGCGCCGAGATCCAGCAGCCCTTCGGGGTCAACGCTAACGAGGCGGACCTCACGGCCTGAGGCGCCCAGGGCCAGGGCGGCCTCGCGGACAGAGGAGTGTTCGGCCGCGCTGATGAGGACCGCGCCCTCGGCTGGGGCCGCCCCAAAGAGCGCGGCGTTGTTCGCCTCGGTGCCGCCAGAGGTGAAGATCAGCTCGTCGGAGTCGACCTCCAGGGCCGCGGCGATCCGCTCCCGGGCGTCGTCTAGCTCAGCCCGCGCGGCGCGACCCGAGGCGTGGACGCTCGAGGGGTTCCCCCCGAGGGCGTCGATCGCGCGGAGGAGCTCCGCGCGAGCCTCCGGACGGAGGGGGGTCGTCGCGTTGTGGTCGAGGTGGACTCGGGTCACGGGCGCTCGCCCTCACGGAGGAGGCGGGTGTAGAGGCCCTCGTATCTGGCGACGACGCGGTCGAGAGAGAAGCGCTCGACCGCCGCCTCGCGGGCCGCCGCGCCGCGCGCCTCGCGCGCCTCAGGGTCGTTGAGGGCCTCCCGCACGTCGGCGATGTAGGCGTCTCGGTCCTCCGGGGCCGAGAGCCACCCTGTGACCCCGTCGCTCACGACCTCGGGGATGCCCCCCACGCGCGGGGCGACCACGGGGACCCCACAGGCCATCGCCTCGAGGGCAGACAGGCCGAAGGACTCCTCGGTGCTCGCGAGGAGGAAGACGTCGGCGTCAGTCAGGAGGCTGGGGAGCACGTCTCGCTCCCCCAGGAAGGAGACGCGCTCTGCCGCCCCGAGCTCGCGGGCGCGGGCGACGGAGTGGTCGCGCTCTGGGCCGTCACCGATCAAGACCAGGCGAGCCTCGGTCCCCGAGGAGGCCTCGATGAAGGCCTCGACGAGCCAGGGGACTCGCTTCACGGGCCGGAAGTTCGAGACGTGGACCGCCCGGGGAGGTCCGCCATGAGGAGGCGCTGTCGACGGACAGAACTCTGTCGAGTTCACGAAGTTCGGCACCACCTCCACCTCGGGCCGGGCCCCGTCCGGCCTCGGGTAGAAGGCCTCCATGCTGCGCATGGCGAGGTCTTCGCTGACGGCGGTCACCGCGTGGCTGGCCTCGAGCGCGTAGCGCAGGAGCGGGCGGTAGCTGGGCTGACGGCCGACGAGGGTGATGTCTGTGCCGTGCAGGGTGGTGACGACTCGCGGCGGAGGGCCGCTGCGAACGCCGCCGGCAGCGTGGCCAGCGAGCACTGCGCTCATGGCGTGGGGCAGGGCGTAGTGCGCGTGCACGATGTCCAGCCCCTCTGCCTCGTGGACGTTCAGGACCGCGGACGTGATCGCGAGGTCGTGGGGAGGAGCCTCGAACAGGGGGTAGGGTGCGCCCTGGGCGACGTGGACCTCGACGGCCCCAGAGGAGCGGGCGAGGCGCGGCGGGACGGCGTAGCTGAAGAGGTGGACGCGGTGGCCGCGATCGGCCAAGGCGAGGGCGAGCTCGCTAGCGACGACACCCGAGCCACCGTAGGTCGGGTGGCAGAGGACGCCGATCCCCAGGGAGCCGGCTTGGAGGTCGCCGTCGGGGGACGCCACAGCTCACTCCGTCTCGGCGGGGGCCTGGAAGGCCTCGGTCGGGAGGGGGGGCAGGTCCTCTGCCCGGACGGCCCCATCCGCCCCTTCGCCCTCGGTTGGCGTCGCAGGGGTCAACTCGACGACGGCTTCTTGGGCTGCGGCTGCGCGCGCCTCCTTCGCCAACTCCTCGAGAGATTTCGCAGGCGGGAGGGCGCAGAGCGCGGGGTCACGGCCCTCCTGGGCGATCACTTCTTGGGCGAGCTTGCGGTAGTCCATCGCCCCGTTGGAGCTGGGAGCGTATTCGAGGACGTGCTGCCCGAAGCTCGGAGCCTCGGCGAGCTTCACGTTGGCGCGGACCGCTGTCTTGAAGACCTCGCCAGGGAAGTAGCGGCGGATCTCCGCGAGCACCTCTCGGGCCAGGCGCAGGCGTGAGTCATAGAGGCAGGGGACGATCCCAGAGATCGCGAGCTCTGGGTTCATGCGCTTGCGGATCAGCTGGACGACGTCGACGAGCTTGCTCATGCCTTGGAGGGCGAGGAACTCTGTCTGGACGACGAGCTGGACCTCGTCCGCGGCGGCCAAGCCGTTGATGCTCAAGAGGCCCAGGCTGGGGGGGCAGTCGAAGAGCACGTAGTCGGCGGGCGCTGCGCCCTCGCCACACCACGTGTTGATGGCGTCTTGGAGCAAGGTCTCGCGGCCGATGGCGCTGGCGAGCTCGAGCTCAGCGCCAGAGAGGTCGATGTTGCTGGGCACGACCGAGAGGCCGG
>JAKVCE010000550.1 GCA_022447405.1 Planctomycetota bacterium
AGGCTGATTGACTCGGGTGGTGGTGGGTGTTGAGCGCCCTTGCAGCTGTACAGGAGGTCGTGGATGAGTGGGCCGGGGTCGAGCTGTTCCACGCAGAGCTCGCCAAGTACCTCTCCTTAGGCGGCGTCATCGCCCTCGTGGCGCTTTGCCTCGCCGTCTTCGGGGTCTCTTCCCAGCGTCGACAGGGCGTGTGGGTCGCCGCTCAGATCCTCGCCTTCCTGATCGCAGCCCTGGCGCTCTGGGTCGGCCTCTGGATGGGGGTCCACATGGGCTACGGAGAGTGGCAGGGCTCTTCGGGGGCGGGGGACAAGGCCTACGCCGATGGCGCGCAGCTGGTTGGCTCCCTCATGTTCGGCTGGTTCCCAGCCGGCATCCTGGCCGCGGTGCTTTGGTGCCTCCTGACCGTCGGGAAGTGGTTCTTCAGGCGCAAGCCCGAACCGGCTGCCTAGTCCTTCGCGAGGAAGGGATAGCGCCAGTCGGTCGGCGGGACGAAGGTCTCCTTGATCGTGCGCTGTGAGGACCAGCGCAGGAGGTTGAGGAGGGAGCCGGCCTTGTCATTGGTGCCAGAGGCGCGGCTGCCGCCGAAGGGCTGCTGGCCGACGACGGCCCCAGTGGGCTTGTCGTTGATGTAGAAGTTTCCGGCGGCGTAGCGCAGCGCGTCATTGGCGCGGCGCGCGGCTTGGCGGTCGCTGGCAAAGATCGCGCCGGTGAGGGCGTAGTCGGAGCCCGTCGCGCAGAGCTGAAGGGCGCCCTCGACGTCCGCGTCGTCGTAGACGTGGACCGAGAGCAGGGGCCCGAAGAACTCGGTGCGCATCAGGTCGTGCTTGGGGTCAGAGACCTCGACCACGGTGGGGCTCACGAACCAGCCCTTGGAGTCGTCGCAGTCACCGCCGATGACGACCTCCGCGTCGGGGGAGGCGTGGGCGGAGTCGATGGCCTCCTTCAGCTTGGCGTAGGCCTTGGCGTCGATGAGCGCGCCCATGAAGTTCGAGAAGTCCTGGACGTCTCCCATGGTGACCTGGGCGACCTCCTCTGCGAGCTGCTCCTTCACCTCGGGCCAGAGGCTCTTCGGGATGTAGGCGCGGCTCGCGGCAGAGCACTTCTGACCTTGGAACTCGAAAGCGCCGCGCAGGAGGGCGATCACGAGGGGGCGCACCTCGGCCGAGGGGTCGGCGAAGACGAAGTCCTTGCCGCCGGTCTCGCCGACGAGGCGCGGGTACTGGTTGTAGCTCGCGATGTTCGAGCCGATCGTGTTCCAGATCGAGCGGAAGACTGCGGTGGAGCCGGTGAAGTGGATGCCGGCGAGGCGGGAGTCTGCGAGGACAGGGTCACCCACGGTGCCGCCGGACCCGGGGAGGAAGTTGATGACGCCGGCGGGCAGGCCAGCCTCCATCAAGAGCTGCATGAGCAGCCAGTTGGAGAGGACCGAGGTGGAGGCGGGCTTCCAGAGCGCGGTGTTCCCGAGCATCGCCGGAGCGGTGGGGAGGTTGCCTGCGATGGAGGTGAAGTTGAAGGGGGCGATTGCCAACACAAAGCCGGCGAGGGGGCGGTGGTCGGTACGGTTCCACACGCCGGTGGGGCTCAAGGTGGGC
>JAKVCE010000551.1 GCA_022447405.1 Planctomycetota bacterium
CGCCAGACGGGAGGTCGACTCGGCGCGCGAAGATGCGCTCGAACTCTTCCTCCATGCCCTCTTCCCTGAAGAGCGGGCGGTTGCCCTTGTGCAGCTTGATGCGGTCCTTGAACTCCGGCATCACCTGGTCGGCGAACTTGCAGAGCTCTTCATGCATCTTCTCGTCGTCGACCAAGACGACCTCGGTGTTCGCGTCGAAGTGCTCACGTACCGCGCGCACTGCCACCTCGGGCTCCTCATAGAGGAGCATCGGCCCACGCCCCACCTTGAGGCGCTTACCGAAGTTGTCCCAGTGCTCGAGCAGGCCGTCGAGATCGCGCTGCAGCTCCTCAGCCGAGCGCCCCTTCGCGGCCGTGCGGCAGATCAAGCCGAGCTGACTGGGGAGCTCGAAGCCGTCGAGGATCTTCCTCAGGCGCTTGCGCTCCCTCACGCTCTCGATCTTCCTGCTGACGCCCTTTCGCGTCATGTTCGGTGTGAGCACGAGGTAGTGCCCCGTGATGGAGAGATAGGTTGTCAAGGTCGGGCCCTTGTCGCCGATCGCGTCCTTGGTCACCTGGCAGACGACCATCTGGCCCTTCTTGAGGAGGTCCTTGATGGGGAGCCTGGGTCTGGCGTGGAAGCGCCGACGACCGCCCTTCTTCTTCACGACCTTCTTCTTGGCCTTCTTCTTACTCTTCGCCTTGCCGTCACTCTCCTCGTCTTCGACCTCCGCAGTGATGGATGGCTGGCTGGACGTGCTGTCCCACTCCTCAGGATCCACCTCAACGCTGAGGAGCTTCTCGATGCTCCACTCCTTCTCGCCGTAGACACCCAGCACATCCGAGGTGTGGAGGAAGCCGTTCTTCCCTCGCCCGAAGTCGATGAAGGCTGCGCCGATGGACTGCTCGATGTTCACGACGCGACCCCGGTAGATGTCGCTGACGTGCGAGCGCTCGCTCTGCACGGTCATCTGGAAGTCCACGATCTTCCCCTCTTGGACGACCGCGACGCGGGTCTCTTCGCGGTCCTTGGCGTTCACCAAGATCCGCTTAGGGGTCTCAGGCTCAGCGTCGCCCTTGCGCCCGCGCTTGGAGCGGATCTTCTTCCGGCGGGACTTAGACTCCGCCTTGTCATCATCTTTCTCGCCAGCCTTCTCTGAGCTGGCCGTGGCCTTCTTGCTCTTGCGGGCCTTCTTCTTGGTCTTCTTGGCTCTGCGCCCCTCAGAGGCCGCCTCCTTGAGGGGGGGCAGGTCGTCGTCCTCGAAGGGGATCAGCTCCACCTCCGCCGCACCATCGCTAGAAGACTTTCCGCGCCTGGCGCGCGTCTTCCGGGAGCGGCGCTTGCCGCGCTTGGGAGCGGGAGACTCTTCCCTCCCCTCTCCCTCTGCGCTCTCCTGCGAGGCGCTGTCGCCGTCCTCTGTGGACTTGCGCTCACCACCACGTCTAGAGCGTCTCCCACCTCGGCGACCCCGGCGGCTGCGTGTGCGGGGCTTCTCCTCGCCTTCGCCTTCGCCATCGCCTGGAACTGGCGACGAGGCGGCATGCGAGGCCAGGATTTACAATAAGCAGAGACTACCCATACACTCGGCGTTCGCCGACGAGAGAGGGGG
>JAKVCE010000552.1 GCA_022447405.1 Planctomycetota bacterium
ACAGCCTGAATGATCTTGGGCTCGAGCCCCTTGGCACGCGTGAACGCGACCTCGGTGTAGCGGCTCTTCAGCATCTCAAGCTCTTCCTCTTCCTCGGACTCCTGTATTCGTCGAGAGAGCTGCGCGGTCGAGAGCTTCTTCATCGCGAGCTGATAGCAGGCCTTGCCCTGCACCTGCCTGTACGGGTTGCCCGTAAGGATCGTCTGCAGAGCGCGCTCTGCTGCCGGATCCATGGAACGGGCGATCTGATCCACGAACGCTCCGAGATCTTCGCTCTTAAGGTGACCCTTAACGACCGCTTGGATGGCGTCAGTGATGAGCCCAGCGTCCTTAGCGTTGCCCGCGACCCAAGAGAGAGAGTCGAGCGCGACCTTACCCCCAGGGTAGGAGGCGGCGACCTCAAGGAACGCGGCGGCGAAGGCGTCCGGGTCCGGCCGCTCCTCCTTCATGATCCGCATTTGCTCCTCTCGGCCCTCAGCGTTGCGGTAGGCGTTGCGGTGCTCCTGCTGGGCAGCCTGCCAAGCGTCGAGAGCGCTCTCATAGGCTTCGATCGCGACGTCTTCAATCGTCTCTTGGGGCGCTCCGACCGCGACAGGCGCGAAGCAAACGGCGAGGGCAAGGGTGAGGGTTCGCATAGAAATAGCTCCTGGGTTATGTAGGAGAAGGTACCACCAAAGTGGCTCGACGAGCAGAACTACCCCTCGACGAGACCCGTAGGGCTCAGGAGCTAGCGGATTGAACCCGCTTCGCGTCTCGCTTGCGCTCCAGCTCGGTGAGGGAGCGCTTCCGCAGACGCAGCTGTGAGGGCGTCACCTCCATCAGCTCGTCGTCCTCCACGTACTCCAAGCACTCCTCAAGGCTCATCACGATCGGCGGAGGCAGCTTGACGTTCTCGTCGCGACCGGCCGCGCGCATATTGCTGAGCTTCTTCTCACGACAGACGTTCACGGCGAGGTCGTCGTCCTTGTTGTTCTCCCCCACGATCATCCCCTCGTAGACCGGGGTGCCAGGCGGCACGAAGAACTGACCGCGGTCGAGGAGACCGAAGAGAGCGTAGGGCATCGCGCCGCCAGCGCGATCTGAGACGAGGACGCCGTTCGTCCGACGCGGGATGACGCCGCCGTCGGGTCGCCAGTCCTCGAAGATGTGGCTCAAGACGGCCTCGCCCTGGGTGAGGGTCAAGAGCGAGGTCCGTGCGCCGATGAGGCCGCGCGCAGGGATGATGAACTCGACCTTGTTGAGCTCGCCGATCGGCTCCATGTGGACCATCTCGCCGCGGCGCTTGCCGAGGTACTCGATCACCTTCCCTGCGTGATCTCCCGGCACCTCGACGGTGGCGCGCTCGTAGGGCTCACATCGCTTGCCGTCTACATCCTTCAAGATGACGTGCGGCTTGCCGACCGAGAACTCGTAGCCCTCGCGGCGCATGTTCTCGACGAGGACGCCGAGGTGCATGACGCCGCGCCCCTTCACCTCGTAGGCCTCGCCGCCCGCGCTCTGACTCACAGTCAGCGCGACATCGCGCATCGCCGCGCGCTCTAGGCGTGTGAGGATCTGGCGGCTGGTGACGAAGCGCCCCTCCTTCCCC
>JAKVCE010000553.1 GCA_022447405.1 Planctomycetota bacterium
CTGGCATGGCGAAGGCCGGGCTCCGCCCCGTCGTCGCGATCTACTCGACGTTCTTGCAGCGTGGGTACGATCAGATCTTCCAGGAGGTCGCCTTGCAGGGGTTGCCGGTCCTCTTTTGCCTCGACCGTGCCGGGCTCGTGGGGCAAGACGGGCCCACGCACAACGGGGTCTTTGATCTCGCCTACCTGAGGACGTTCCCTGGGATGACCTTGATGGCCCCTAGGGACGCTGCGGACATGGACCGCATGATGCAGATGGCCCTGCGGCTGGACGGGCCTGCTGCGATGCGCTTTCCCCGTGACACGTGCCCCGCTGTCGAGACTCCTCCGGCGGCAGAGCGGCGTGAGATGGAGCCCGGCAAGGCAGAGGTGCTGCGTGACCCCGAAGAGGGCGGCGTCGTCATCTGGGCTTATGGGGCGCTCGTGAACGAGGCGCGTAAAGCGGTCGCTGCTATGGAGGCGGACGGCCTCATCGTCGGCCTCGTGGACGCCCGCTTCGCCAAGCCTCTGGATGAAGACCTCTTGAGCTCGCACCTATCGTCCTGCAGCGCGGTCCTCACTGTGGAGGAGCATCAGCGCCACGGCGGCTTCGGCTCAGCCGTCCTGGAAGCCGCGAACCGTATGCGCGTAGGCGCCAACCGGGTGCGAATCCTTGGGATCGAAGACAGCTTCGTTGACCATGCGACGACTCGAGAAGAGCAGCTCGCTTCCCAGGGCTTGGACCAGGCGGGGATAGAGCGAGCCGCGAGGCGGTTTGCGCAGCGCGTCAAAGAGGTCTGAGGTGACCGGCGCCGCTGACGCAGCGCGCGGTGGAGACGCGCCCTTCGACGTGCGGGTTGAGCGAGTCTTGGTCCTCGCGGACCGCGGGAAAGCTGACGTGGAAGATCTCGTGCAGCGGATGGAGCCCTTCCTGCAGGAGCGCTGCGCCGAAGTGACGATTGAGGGTGACCTGCGAGGGTGGTGCAAGCGCGCAGCGAAGAGCGGCGGACTGCCCCTTGAGCGCGCCCCTGATCTAGTGATCGTCCTCGGGGGAGACGGGTCCATCTTGGCCGCCGTTCACGCCTTCGGGAAGGCGCCGATCCCTATCTTGGGGGTCAACTTCGGCAGGGTCGGCTTCCTCGCCTCCGTGCCCGCTGCGGACTGGAAGGCCTCGCTAGATGACGTCCTCTCAGGGCGGGCGATCATCGAGCCTCGCACGAGGCTCTCGGTCGAGCTCCTCACCGCCGACGGTGGGTCCGCCTCAGATGTGGCCTTGAATGACATCGTGCTCTCTCGAGGCTCTTTTCAAGGGATGCTCTCTGTCGCGATGGAGGTGGACGGGTACTGGGTGAGTGATTACAGGGCGGATGGCCTCATCGTTGCCACCGCGAGTGGGTCTACCGCTCACTCGCTCGCCGCTGGCGGGCCGATCTTGAGCCCTACGATGGGTGGCGTTGTGGTCACGCCGATCTGTGCTCACGCGCTCTCTCATCGCCCTGTCGTCTTGGAGCGGCAGAGCGAGATCCAGTTGACGATGGCGGAAGCAAACGGGGTCGTGACCCTCGCTGTGGATGGTCACGGCTTCTACGCCGTGCAAGTTGGGGACA
>JAKVCE010000554.1 GCA_022447405.1 Planctomycetota bacterium
GCGAGGTCGACGAAGCGCTGCTTCCCACCCTCAGCGGCAAAGTGACGCTCAAAGATAGCCTTGAGCTTAGCCCCTAGCTTGGAAACCCGTGCCTCGATGACCTCTGCATCCTGGATGAGAGCAAGGGCCGCGCCCCGGATGGCGGCGTCTTCATCAGGAGCCTTTGGGGCCTGCTTGCCTGCCCAAAAACGAAAAAGCTCCATTAGGTCTCTCACCGGAAATTCGGCGACGACCTGCTCGGCGGTCTTCAGCGCACCACGCTTTGCAACCTTAGAGCGGCTCAATCCGAGACCTCCGCTGCGCTCGCCCTGATGTTCAGGTGGTGAGCCTCAATAATCTCATAGCTGTACCCCTGCTCTGTAAGAAACAGCTGCCTCTTCTCTGAAAACTCCTGATCTCGGCTACCAAGCGTTACGACAGAATAAAAATAAGCCATGGATCCGTCGGACTTGGGACGCAAGATTCGTCCCATCCTCTGCGCCTCCTCTTGCCGCGACCCGAAGGTTCCAGAGACTTGTATGGCCACGTTGGCGTCGGGGAGGTCTATGGCGAAATTGCCGACCTTGCTGACGATCAGGGTCTCGACCTCACCGGTCCTGAAGGCGGAGTAGAGCTCTTCACGGTCAGGGGTCGGGGTCTTGCCGGTGATCAGAGGAGCCCCCAGCTCTTCGGAGAGGCGACGGAGCTGGTCCAAGTACTGCCCAATGATCAGGACGCGGTCCCCGGCATGGCGCTCCAGGAGGTGCTGAATGACCTCATCTTTCCCGGGGTTCTCGGATGAGACCCTGAACTTGCCGCGCGCATCTGCGCTGATGTATTTCTCGCGAACCTCCTCCGCGAGCTTAACCCTCACCTCTACGCACTGGGCGTGCGCGATGAAGCCCTGACCCTCGAGGACCTTCCAAGGGACGTCGTAGCGCTTCGGGCCGATGAGGCAGAAGACCTCGTCCTCCTTCTCGTCTTCCCGCACCAAGGTCGCGGTGAGGCCAAGGCGCCTCCTAGCCTGCAAGTCCGCGGTCACGCGGAAGATCGGAGCGGGGAGCAAGTGCACCTCGTCATAGACGACGAGCCCCCAGTTCTCGTTCGTGAAGACGCCGAAGTGCTCAAACTCGCCCTCCTTGCTTCGACGCCAAGTGAGCATCTGGTAGGTCGTGATGGTCACAGGGCGCACGACCTTCTCCTGGCCGGTGTATTCGCCGACCTCATCTTCCGTGAGGTGAGTCTTGTCCAGGAGCTCCTGCTTCCACTGGCGCACTGCGACCGTGTTGGTGGTGAGGATCAGCGTCTTCTCTTGAATCAAGCTCATCACAGCCATGGCCGTGACCGTCTTACCTGCGCCGCAAGGTAAAACTACGATTCCGTTGCCTCCGGCCACCGTACCGCCTGCATAGAAGGCGTCAGCGGCTTCGCGCTGATAAGGCCGCAGCTCAAACGGCTTCCCCGTAGAGGTCTCTCCGCGGAGCTCAACATCGAGGGCGTCGCCCGTCAGGTACCCGCCCTGGTCGTCAACAGGGTAGCCGAGCTTGATCAGCACCTGCTTGAGGGTCCCACGGTTGAGCTCCCCGACGCGCACTACGCCATCATC
>JAKVCE010000555.1 GCA_022447405.1 Planctomycetota bacterium
GCGGTGGCATCCCCGAGTCTTCGTGTCCGGTGCGCTGGCAGAGCTGGAGCTAGGACCTACAGCCCGAAACATCGCAGGTGCGCGGCGATCGGCAGACCGGATCGTCTGGGCCGCTAGGGCCGAGGCGGCACGTGCAGCTAAGCGTCATTCGCGCTCACGCGAACCCTCCGGCTCTAGGGCCTGATCCCCCTGCGATGGCGGCTGGCGAGCCTGGGGTTGGCTCCCCGAGCAGGACTCGAACCTGCGACAAACCGGTTAACAGCCGGTTGCTCTACCAACTGAGCTATCGGGGAAGCGACGCGGAAGGATAGCCGGGTGTGGGGGCGAGTCAAGCGGCTCCATCTCTAGTCGTGAAGATTCAGCCTGAGACACCCGGAAAACCCTCTGGTATCAGGATTGCTGATCGCGAAAGGCTGCTGAGAGAGAAGTCTTTGATGGCGTCTTCAGGGGCTGTGGGGCCCTCATGGCCAAGGCCGCTAGCTGAGAGCAGCCATCCAACGAGGTCTCGGGGGCAGTGACCTTGCTCCCTGAGAGTGCGGACAGAGAGCCCGTCCGTGCGCTTCGCTAGCCGCTTCTTGTGTTCGTCGAGCACGAGCGGGACGTGGATCCATGTGGGGCGCTCGATGCCCAGCGCTGCCTGGAGCGCGGCCTGAGGGCCACAGCTGCTCAGCAAGTCGTCCCCTCTTAAGACCTCGGTCACGCCTTGGTAGTCGTCATCTAAGACGACAGCTAGGTGATATGAGGTCTGCCCGTCTGGGCTCGCGATCGGGAAATCTCCAAACTCCTTAAGCGGATGAAGGGTGGCTTCACCTTGAAAGAGATCACTTATGTGGACCTCGTCCTCTGGGCAACGAAATCGAAGGGTCGGCCTCCTTCCTGTTTGTTGCTCCGCTTCCTGAATGCTCTGGAAGCGCCCCCGGCATGTCCCAGGGTAGATGACTGGTCTGCCGTCTAGGTGCGGAGCGCTGGAGGCCTCCCTGACCTCCTTACGGGTGCAAACGCATGGGTACGCAGCCCCCTCGTCGACAAGGCGCTCTGCGATGCTCAGGAGCTCGGTTGACCTTGATGACTGCAAGTGAGGTTCCTCGTCCCAGTCGAGTCCCAACCAAGCGATGTCTTCCATGCATGACTCAATAAACTCTGGCCGCGAACGTGTCGCGTCGAGGTCCTCTATCCTCAAGAGCACTCTTCCGCCGGCAGCCCTCGCGTTCAGCCACGCGAGCAGAAAGGAGCGCGCGTGGCCAATGTGGAGCAACCCCGTCGGGCTCGGGGCGAGTCTCGCGGTGACCTGCATCCAGAGAGCGTACCTGCTCCCGTTGTCCGGCGCAGTCGTCGGCTCCTGGGGATGGAAGGAGACCCTCGGGCCTGAGCGATGGGCGCATCAGGCTGCGCTGCCGAGAGTTCACTGTGAAGCTTGCGGCTGACCCCCGCAGGTGGATGACCCAGGCTCTGTGGGACTAGTAGCGGTAGTGGTCAGGCTTGTACGGCCCGCTCTTCGGGATGCCCAGGTACTCGGCTTGCGAGTCGGACATCTCTGTGAGGCGGACGCCGAGCTTGGCGAGGTGAAGGCGCGCGACT
>JAKVCE010000556.1 GCA_022447405.1 Planctomycetota bacterium
GTCGTCGCCGCCGATGTACTCAACCCAAGGGTCTTGCGCTGGGGCTGGTCTACCGAGCGGGCGTGAGTCCTCTGCCTGGGGCAGAAGGAGCGGCGCTAAGAGGAGGATCGAAAGGCTCATCGTGCTCTCAAGCATACCTCAGCGGCTTGTAGGGCTCTAAGTAGTCGGGCAACCTGTGGCCATGAAAGCTCTGCAGACAGCTACAGCCCTTGCCCTATTCCTCTCCGCATCAGGGTGCCAAGCGACTCCCCCCGAAGACCCTATGGCTCTCCTCGCCCGGGATTCAGCTCATGAACTCCACAGGGTCCGTGGATGGCCTGTGCTCTTGCACGGCGGCTGGGCCACCGGTAATCGGCCACTCGCCGACGCAGTGATCGAACATCTGGACGTCCATCTATACAAGGTGGAGCGTGCGGTGAAGGGGCAGCGGCTCGAAGCGCTCCGCGAGGTCCCGATCTGGGTCGAGCCGAATGACCCACACGACCTGCTGGGGGGGATGTGCTACCACCCCAACGCTGGTTGGCTTAAGGATCACGGCTATGACCCTTCACGGGCGCTCGGCGTTGAGATCAGTGACCCTGAGATGTTCCTCGGTGTGACGAGGACTCAGCCTTGGGTCGTGATGCACGAGCTCGCCCACGCCTACCATCACCGCGTCTTAGGATTTGAGGAGCCTCGCATCATCGCGCTCTTCGAGGCCGCCGTCGCGAGCGGGGACTATGAAGAGACCTTTCGGTTGAGGGGGAGGCCTGACCGCCACTACGCCTTGTCCAATCACAAGGAGTATTTCGCGGAGGGGACAGAGGCCTACCTAGGTACGAACGACTACTACCCGTTCGTGCGAGGAGAGCTCCTGCGGCATGACCCCGAGCTTCACGCGCTCTTGCGTGAGCTCTGGGAGGGCTAGCGAGCGATCAAGACTGTCTGGCGCGTGTCAGGGTCGAAGACGAGCAGGCTCGCTGGGGACCCCGTTGAGAGGATGATCGTGTCGCGGATGGTGTCGACAGCCCAGTTGCCCGGGGTGACGTGGACTCCAGACATCGAGGCGCCCTCGCCGTAGATGATCGAAGCGAGTCCTGTCTGCGGGTTGACCTTCAAGATTGTCCCTGTCGTCCCATCTAGGGCATAGAGGCTGTCTCGCGCCTCGTCGTAGAGGAGGCGGCTGAGCGTTTCTACGCCGGCCACGCCTGAGTACTCCCCGATGAGAGTCCTCCCTCCGGTCTCACGGTCGACAGTGTAGATCCGGGCCTGGGGATCGCAGACCCATGCCTTGGACTCGTCTTCAGTGGCAGCGACGGAGCAAGGCTCGCTCCATATTGGCCCGAACCCGCTCATGTTGGAGGAGGGCAAGGAGCGGTCGCCTGTGAGGAGGTCTATGAAGAGGATCCCGTTCGCGCTCCCCCCGTCCGCCACAGTCGCGAACCTCAGCTCAGGACCCGTGGTGATGCTGTTGGGCTCATCGAAGTTGCTGCCAATGCCTACAGGAGGGTCGCCAGGGTTGCCGGGGCCTGAGATGTAGCTCATCTGGCCATCGTCCAGGTCCAGGCCATACAGCCCGAGAGTCTCGGGTTGGAT
>JAKVCE010000557.1 GCA_022447405.1 Planctomycetota bacterium
GGGCCTCCTGGAGCGTCTCGACGACACGCAGCTCACGCAGGGCGTCCTCGACGCCGTGGGACATCTGAGTGAACTCAGGGTGGACCAAGAGCGCAGGGCGCTCAGGCTTCACTAGCACGAGCTCGCAGGGGCCGAAGTTCTCGACCACCCGCAGGATCATCCCGACGTTTCGAGGGCCTTGCGGCCTGCAGAGGATGACGCGCTTCATGCCTGTGCTCGGATCGCCTCCAGCTGCGCTGGGTCAGGGTTCCCGCCAGAGACGACGGCGACCACGCGGAGAGGGTCCGCTGCGCTGCGACCCTCGAGGAGCGCCTCAGGGAGACCGCCGCTCAAGACGAGCGCGGTGGTCGCCGCGCCTGCAGGCTCTACGACCTCACCTGTGCGAACGAGCGCGGCTTGGGCCGCGAAGGTGTCCTCATCTCGTACGAGCAGCACGCCGTTCAAGGTCTCTAAGCAGGTCGCGATATTGACCGCGCCAGAGCTAGGTGGGCAGAGCCCCTGCACCTTGGTCGTGATCTCTTCTAGCGGCACCGGCGCGCCGCTCGCGAGCCCGCGACTCATCGAGGGTGCGCCCTCCGGCTCCACCCCGATGACCTGGACCTTCTCACCGAGGCTCTGACGGACAGCGAGGGAGATCCCGGTGACGAGCCCACCACCGCCGACCGGCGCGAGGATGAGCTCCACCTCTGGATCTTGCTCCACGATCTCTATCCCGACCGTCCCAGCTCCCTGCAAGGTGCGCTCTGCGTCGTAGGGATGGATGAGCACCGCGCCTGCCGCGACACGCTCGGCGCACATCTCCTCAGCGAGCATGCGCGTCTCCCCGAGGACGACCTCAGCGCCGTGCTCGCGGCACGCGGCGATCTTGTTCGGGTAGGCGTCTGCGGGCATGACGATCGTCGCTGGGACGCCAGCGCGCTCAGCCGCCCAGCTGAGCGCCTTGCCGTGATTCCCCGAGCTGGTCGCTATCACCCCGCGAGTTCGCTCTTCCTCTGTGAGGAGCGAGACTTGGTTCCACGCCCCGCGCGACTTGAAAGAGCCCGTCACCTGCTGATTCTCCAGCTTCAGCCACAGCCGCACGCGCTCGTCCGGGACCTCAAAGGGGACGATCGGGGTCCGCGTGACGACGCCCTCGAGGCGCGCCACGGCTTCGCTGATCTGAACGTCTGTGCGAGCCTGAGTCATCTCCGGGAGGATAGCGGATCGACAGCGTGAGCGGACGAGGTCAACATAGGTAGCGTCCATGAGTCTCCAAGCCCACCAAGACCGACACGCCACAGCCAGCGCGCCCGCGCTCCCTTTTACAGGGCCTTGGCTGCTCGCCCCGATGGAGGGCGTCACGGAGCCGGTGTTCTTAGAGCTCGTCCTGAGCCGTAACTCGGCCGAGCACCTAGGAGGTGCCTTCACCGAGTTCGTACGGGTCACAGACCACCCGATCCCCAAGAAGCGCCTCGCGGCCCGACTCGCGCTCGCCCCCTTCAAGGCGCCTGTGGGACTCCAGCTCATGGGCGCAGACCTCGCGGCCCTCGCAGAGACAGCGCGCAACGCTGAAGAGGCCGGAGCGCCGATCCT
>JAKVCE010000558.1 GCA_022447405.1 Planctomycetota bacterium
ACATGCTCGCTCCCTCGCCGTAGATGATCGATGCCAGGCCTGTCTGTGGATTCACATTCAGAATGGTTCCTGTGGTCTGGTCTAGCGCATAGAGAGTGCCCCGTTCGTCGTCGTAGAGGAGGTGGCTGAGCGTTTCGACACCTGCCACACCGGAGTACTCGCCGATGAGCGTTCTCCCGCCCGTCTCTCTGTCCACATGGTAGATCCTTGCTTGTGGATCACATACCCACGCCTGGCCCTCGTCCTCGGTCGCTGCTATGGAGCAGGGCTCGCTCCAGATCGGCCCGAACCCGCTCATGTTCGAAGAGGCTAGGGATCGGTCACCCGTGAGCAGGTCAATGAAGAGGATGCCGTTTGCGCTTCCGCTGTCAGCAACGGCAGCGAATCTGAGCTCAGGTCCAGTGGTGATGACCTGGGGGTCATCGAAGTTGCTGCCGATTCCGAGCGGGGGGTCTCCTGGGTTTCCAGGGCCAGAGATGTAGCTCATCTGTCCGTCGTCAAGGTCAAGGCCATACAAGCCCAGCCCTCCAGGCTGCATGAGGAGGAGGTGGTCTCGTCGCTCGTCGAAGGTCATGTCGGCTGGCGCAGGCTCGGTCGATGGGTAGTAAGCCTCTAAGGAAAACTCAGAGCCTGTCTCAAAAGAGAGCCCGCGGAGGGTGCTCGCCCCCTCTTCTTTTCCGAAGAAGACGACGTTGTCTCTCGTGGGGTCGTATGCGATTGGGCCCGTTGTGGGTATCAGGACCCCATGGCCGGGGAACGCGGAGGACGGGAGGATCTCAGTCTGCCCGGTAGCAAGGTCATAAGACATCGTGACCTCTTCGACGGTGTGGAGCCACGCCTTCTGAGTGTTCGGGTTGTAGGTCATGTCGTCGACGGTCGTCCAAGGGAACGACTGAAGCTCAGTCCTTGTCCCTGTCGAGGGGTCTACCGTTAAGAGCCGCGCGCCGCTGGGTACATATGCGACGATCCGGTCTAGGGCGTCGTCGAATTCAAGGTCCCGCGCTGATGCGACTTGGGGTCCAGTACCAAGGTCTGGCCCTGAGATGAGGGTGCGGCTGCCTGTTTCGATTGAGACCGCGAGTATCCCGCCTGAGCTGGGGGAGGAGATGTATAAGCGATGCCGGAGCGTGTCGTATGCGATGTCTCTCGCGTCCGAGATCGAAGGTCCAGCGCCTACGTCATCGCTGGAGATGACTAGCCGGTCTCCAGTCGCGACGTCTACAGACAAGATGGCATCCAGGCCATCGTCGAAAATGTAGAGGAGGTCGTTACTGCCTTCATAGAGAGCATGCTTTGGGTTCAGCAGTGATGGGCCGGAGCCTATCGATGGGCTGGAGATCGCTGTCCGCGCTCCGTTGATGACATCTACATGGATTACCGAGCGAGCGCTCCCATCCAAGAGGTACACATCTGCGGTCCCGGAGGCTGCTGTGATCATCTTGATGTTTGAGGTTAGCGCTGGCCCGCTTCCTACGCCCCAGCCCGACACCACGAGCGCGCGCCGTGTGAGTGGCTCTATTGCTAAGGTCGCCCAAGTGTCTGATGCCGCTGCGCCCATGTCCGGGTTCT
>JAKVCE010000559.1 GCA_022447405.1 Planctomycetota bacterium
ATGAGGTCGTGGGTGCGTAGGCGGTGCGTCGCGCCGCCTTGCTCCTCTGAGCGGACAAAGACCTGCGTTGACTCGAGCGCCTGGGTGCGGCCGCTCTCGACGCCGAGGAGGACCTCGTTGCGGCCGAGGGAGAGCCCGTGGACGCGGGCTGCGCCGCCGACACCCAGGTGCAGCTCGAAGAGCTCTGCCTCGCGGGCCTCGTCACCACCGCGCGGTCGCACCAAGAGCCAGGTGCGCTCGTCATGGCGCAGGCAGGCGTCGAGGTAGGATTCGCCGCCGTCCGGTAGGGAGACCGTGATGTTCCAGACCGGGCCGCCGCTCGAGAGGTCCACGACGCCCAGCTCTGCGGAGGTCGCGTCCCGACGGGCGGTGAGGTGGGGGATGACCAGCTTGCCCTCGGAGATCCAAGCGCCCTGCGCGATGCGGCTCGAGAGCGGCTCGCCGAGGTCGAGGGTGTAGGCCACGCGGCCCGTGTACGCGTCCAAGATCACTGCCTCGCGCAGCCTCCCTGTGGGGAGCAGCACGAGCCAGGAGTCACCGCAGACCGCCGTGCGGTGATAGGAGCGCGAGTCATACTCGAAGGACCAGAGCGGCTCGCCGCGCGCCTCATCGAGGGCCTGCACTTGGAAGGTGCGCGTGGCGAGGCGGCAGGTGACGAGGATCATCCCCTCGGCTGCGTCCAGGGTGTAGACCTCACCTTCGGGGGGGCGCCAGCGCCAGCGCGTGATGCCGTCGGAGCGCCCGACGCACTCGATCCCTCGACCCGAGGCCACGGCAGCGTAGCCCGGCCCAAAGAGGCGCATCTCCTCGCGCCAGCCGACCGAGACGAACTCGCTCCTGAGGCGGTGCTTCCAGAGAGGGTGGCTCAGGTCGTCAGCGCTGTAGGCTGTCAGCTCCCCGTTTCCGGTGGCGCTCTCGACCTCACGCGCGCCGACGAGGAGGACCCGCGCAGGGTCCTTGGCTCCGTTCATGGCGGGCGGGATGTCGCCGAGGATCTCGACGTCCAAGCCGGCGCGGGTCCCGAGGTCGCCGCGTGAGCGAGCGGTGGAGAGGAAGCTCGGCGCGCGCTTGGTCTCGGGTGGACTCACCGAGAGGAGCTCCTCCGTGAGCTCACCTAGGTCAACCGAGTAGGCCATGGGGAGGAAGGCGCCGTCGGAGCTGTGCACCTCGGAGAGCCTCCGCAGCACACCTCTCAGATATCGCTCGTTCCCCGACTCGCGGAGGGCGAGCCCCAGCGCGACCACGCGGGAGGAATGCAGAGGGTCTCCGGCGCCGAGGGAGAACGACTCCGGCAAGAGGTCCAGCACCAGGCTCGCGGCCGTCGGGACGTCCCCAGAGTTGATCGTGAGCATGAGCAGCTCGTCAGAGGCTCGGGTGGCTGCAGCTGTGCGTGGGTATCTGTTGAGCACAGCCTGGATGGATTGCGGGTCCAGCTCCTCGACCTCTTCCAGGAGAGCTGTGGCGAGCGCTTCATAAGGCGCGAGCAGCGTGCGTCCGCCCGGCTCTTTGATCAGCTCATCCAATCGTCTCAGGGCGACCTCGCGCGCGTCTCCAGTCGGCAGGTCCTC
>JAKVCE010000056.1 GCA_022447405.1 Planctomycetota bacterium
GTAGTGAGCAGCTTGAACGTCGCGGTCGAAGCCTTCAGCTCCTCCTTGAGCCAGCTCCATTGAGCGGCGCCCAAGAGCGTCAGCTCGTCCGGATCGGAGGCCGCCGGCTCCGTCCCCGCGTACCAGCGCGCGTCCATCAAGAACACCTCGACGGGTCCTCGCCTGAAGCTCCGATAGATGCCGCCGGTGCCGTCTCCGGCAGGCGGTCCCGCGTGATACTCGAGGTGCGCGCGCCTCGAGTTCTCCTTCCCCTCGATCCTGCCGTCCGTGTCGTTCTTGCCGAAGTCGTGGTCGTCCCAGGTGGACCAGGCCGGCACGCGCTTGAGCACGGCGCTGATGGCTGGGTGGCCGAGGAACTCACGGTATCGGCTGCGCTGGATCCCGAGGTCCGTAGAGTCGATGTACGGCGTGTCGCCCAAGAAGACCATCGAGTCACACTGGGTCTCTAAGATCTGCCCGAAGGTCGCGAGCTCAGGGAAGCGGCGCTCGCTCGCGCAGGACCCGAAGGCGATCCTGACCTTGGAGGGAGCGGACGGGTCTGGAGCCGTCACCAACTCTCCCGCGCCGAGCTCCACCTCTCCACGTTGGACGCGGAAGCTCCAGGCGCTCGCTGGTGAGAGCTCGTCTAGGAGGAAGGCGACCGTGAGGTCCGCGTCCTCGGTTGCCTCACCCTCCACGCTCTTCACGAGCTCGCCGTCCAGAGAGGTCGCCGTGAGGGTGAGCGGGCCTGGCTCCGTAGCGCGCACCCAGACGTAGGCGCGCTGGTGATCCACGTGCCCTAGGTAGGGTCCATGGCTGAGGCCATCCGTGACAGGGACGCAACTGAAGAGGAATGCGGCGGCGATCATGGGCCGATAGATAACCAGACGAGGCCTATCTGGGAGCCCAAAAAAAGGGCTTGAGCACGCGAAAATCGGTCCCTCCTTGCGATCTCCAAAGGATCGGCGTACGAGAGGGGCCGCGACGCAGCCCTCGGGGGGTCTCACCGAGCTCTCCCCAGCTGTCCCCCGTCGCCCCTATGAGCACCTCTTCAAAGGAACGCGCAGCCTCGCTGACAGACCACTGGTGGTCTCGAGGGAGACGCGCTGTCTCGCTCGACCTCCTGCGCCGTCAGCTCGCCACGGGAGAGGCGCAGCGAGCCCTCGTCCTCGGAGCTGGCGGAGACGCCCTGCGGGCCGAGCTTGAGCCGCTGTGCCGAGAGGTCCGTTGCCTCGAAGCGGACGCCCTCCCCGAGCTCGAGGACGAGAGCTTCGACCTCATCTGCGCCCTCGACATCTTGGGCGATGTGGAAGATGACGAGGCCGTCATCTCAGAGCTGCGGCGGCTGCTCTCCCCCGAGGGGCTCTTGCTCTTGGCCGTGCCCGCGCACCCTTGGCTCTACAACGACGACTCCGAGACCCCGCGCCGTCGCTACACGCGCCGCTCCCTCGCGAAGCTCCTCGGTGAGTGCGAGCTCACGACCGAGCGCAACACCTACGCGAACAGCCTGCTCTTCGCGCTGATGGCCCCCGCCGCCCTCGCGGCTCGCCTCGTCGACGTGCCCGCTGAGCGACCCCTGCCCATCCCCAAGCTCGCTGACAAGCTCTGCTACCAAGCCTTCGCCGCAGAACGCTTCCTCTCTAGGCACGTAGACCTGCCCCTAGGTCAGACGCTGGTGGCGATCGCGCGCCGCCGCGAGTCCACGGGCTGGCTCAAGCCATCCCCCGTGAAGGGGCGCATCCTCCCGAAGCTCGGCAGGGTGCAGACCGCCTGCTGCTAGCGAGGGTCGGCGCCCTCCTCGGTCTCCTCTCCGCTGTTCAAGTAGTAAGCGAAGTTCTCCGAGAGGAAGCCCTTAGAGGCGTCACTCTCAAAGTCGAAGGTCGAGGAGAGGAAGTCGGTGATCGAGGCTTGCTCTAGCTGAGAGCGCTGCATGTTGAGCTCCTGCGGCTGCATCTTGGAGACGTCGGCAGGTCGATTCGGGCCGATGAGCACGAGGAAGACCTTGTCCTTCTCTCGCGAGATCTTGGAGACCAAGACGACGCCCTCCTCCTCGAGGTAGTACTGGCCGTTGAAGCGCAGGAACTCCTCGAAGGCGGGGGTCTCCTCACCTGGCGTGATGGAGAAGTTGCGCTCCGCGAACTCCCAGCGCTTGACCGTGAAGTCCTTCTGGGCGTGCGAGCCTGCGTTGTTCGCTGCAGTCGCGAACTGCTCCGGAGTGGTCTTGGGCTTCCAAGCTTCCGACTGTTCAGTCAAATTGCGCTCGCCGATGCGGTCACGGATCCCTTCGAGCGTGTAATAGGCGCGGTTGGCCGCGGCGTCCTTGATCCAGGCTGCGGCGACCTCCGCCTCGATCTCAGGGAAGTCGGGCAGGGCGCGAGGGAAGCGCTCCTTCACTCGGCTCGCCACGAGACCGCCAGCTCCGACGCGCAAGCTCGGCGAGAAGCTCGCGGCCTGCGTGAAGCGCAGGGAGTTGCCCATCCCCTCGCCGACCCAGTCACCCTCGAGCTCGTTCCAATCCTCCAGAGAGCGCGCGACCCCGTCAGCGTTAAAGCTGAGGCCTAGGCGCTCGCACTCGGCGGCGAGGTCGATCTCTTCGCCCTCCGTCATCCTCCGCTGCACGTCCAGGTGCCAGTCAGCGAAGGAGTAGTAGGCGGGCGCCTCCACAAGGCAGAGCGCTTCGACCTCTTCGAAGGAGAAGAACGGAGTGTCAGGCGTAGCCTCGACCTCCTCCGCGGCGGCGTCATCAGACGCCTCCTCACCCTCAGTCGTCTCGTCCTCGGCTTCGGACTCTTCCTTCGCCGGGCGTTGGAAGCGGGTGCCCAAGAAGCCGTTGTAGTAGTCGCGCGCCTTCGCCGCGGGCTCCTCGTCCTCCGGACGCGGGTAGGCCGCGAGGAGGAGATCTCCTGCGCCCTCAGCAAACGGCAGGGAGAGATAGGCGAACTCAGCGTCCAAGCGCTCGGGCGAGTGGAACTTCGTCTGCTCGACTGCAGGGAGAGCCATCAGCCAGGCGTTCAAGGCCTGGGTCTCAGGGAGCTCGCCCTGAACCTCGGGCTCGAAATCGGCCGTGGTCGCTTCGACGTAATCGAAGGAGTACTCGATGTGGCCAACCTGCCAATTCTTGACGAGCTGCTCGTGATCCACCGAGCCCACGCCGAGGGCGAGGTATGTGGTGAAGCGCTGCACGAGCTGCACCTCACGCAAGGTTTCCTCGAACTGCCTCGGGGTGACGCCGCGGCGGCCCTGGATCCAGTTCAAGTAGCCCCCGATCTCGGGCGGGAAGATGCTGAGGATCATGCCCCTCAGGTCTTCATCCGTGACGCGCACTCCTGCGTCGCGGGCGAGGTCTGACATGACGATCAGGCGCGCGACGTGCTCGTCCTTCTTGAGGTCGATGGGCTGGACCCCGTAGATGTTGTTGATCTGATCCAAGACCGTCATGGTCTGTCCCGTGAACTGGTTCTGCCCGAGGATCCCCTCAAGGAAGGAGTACTCGCGACGCTTCGTGTAGAACTCACGGGTGTCCAGAGATCTGGGCGTGCCGTCCATGCCCGTCCAGGAGAGGTGCACATCGCTGGTGCCCCCCTCCCCTTCAAAGGTGGAGAGCATCGGGCCGGTCATGGCGAAGGCTAGGCAGCCAAAGATCATGGCGGACCACACCAGGATGGTCTTGAACTTGCTCTGCCCCTTCGGGATCGCGATCGCCTCAGCCTCACGCTGCCGGGCCAGCTCTTCGGGGCTCTCGTAGTTAGGGACGTCGCCTTTGGACTTCTTGGACATGATGAATCGGGGGTGCCGGGGGTCATCCCGGGTATTGTTCGTGCCGCAGAGTGTAAGGAGGCCTCTGAAGGGGCCGCAAGGAGGGGCCCCGGAGGTCAGTCCCTAGTCAACTCGTCATCCCGGGGGAGGTCCTTGAGGGCTCCGAGGCCGAATCGCTCTAAGAACTCACGAGTGGTGCCATATTGGAGGGGGCTGCCGGGCTGCTTGGCCCGCCCGACGACCTTCACGAGGCCTCTGTCCACGAGGCTCCGGAGCATAGGGCCCGCTCCGACGCCCCTGATGGCCTCTACCTCGCCCTTGGTCACGGGCTGGCGGTAGGCGACGATCGAGAGGGTCTCTAGGCTCGCGGGGCTCATGCGCTCCGTCCGGCGCGAGTTCACGAGCTCACCCAGGACAGGGTCGAGGTCTGCTGCTGTGAGGATGCGCCATCCACCAGCGATCTTCTTGAGCTCAAGCGGCAGCCCGCTGGACTCTAGGCGCTCTCCCAGGCGCTTCAGAGAGGTCGTGACCCGCTTCGGATCTGGCCGCTCCAAGAGGTCCGCCAGGCGGCGGCTGGAGAGCGGCTCTGGTGAGGCATAGATGAGCGCTGTGAGGCGCCGATCCAGCTGCTCATCCGAGAGCTCCTCTCCAGGGCCGAGCTTTGAGGGGGTCTGGGCCGCCTCCTCAGCGGGCACCAGCGCGTCGCCCTCCGGCTCGGGCTGGTTGGCGGGCTCCTCCGCAGGATTGAGCTCCTTCAAGAGGACACCGCCCTCGCTCGACTCTTCATTCATGGCAGCAGGATCTAGGAGGGAAGGATCGGATTCAAGCGTGCAATTCCGGCTGAGGCGCGAAATGGACCGCTACAGGTCTGGTTCTCCCGCAAGTCGGAATAAAGGAGTGATATCGACCGGGTGCACGGCCTCCATGCTCTCCTTCCACTGCCAGAATTCAGCGTCCTCTACCCCGCGCTCCTCAAGGCTCAGCTCGACCTCCTCGCGCACCTCGCTCCAGATGCCGCTCGAGCCCTCGTAGCGGGCGTCCACTCTCACGAGGAGGAAGCGCCCCTGCTCCTCGAAGGGCCCTGCGACCTCACCTAGCGCAGCCTCAAAGGCGACCGTCCCCAAGAGGGTGTCACCGCGGATCACGGCGGGCGCGCGCCCGCCATCTTCAGCGGACCGATCTACGCTGAGCTCTCGCGCCAGCGCGCTGAACTCCTCTCCCTTCGCGTGGCGTGCGAGCGCCGCCTCGGCGCTCTCGAGGTCTTCGGTGAGGAGGATCCGGACGTCTGCGCGCTCACGACTGAGGAACCAGGCTCTCACGACCCGCTGCGCGAGGAGCTCACGCTCGACGCGCTCACGCAAGCGCCCCTTGAACTCCGCGGGGTCGAGGCCGAGGCGCGTCGATATCCACTCGTCGAGGCCCATCCCTGGCGCGCTCTCCTCCACCTGCTCTGCCACTTGGGCTAGAGCTGCGGCTTGGGAGGTCGCCAAGAGCTCCTCTCCCAAGACCACACCTAAGCGCTCGGTCTCTAACCTCACGATGTGGGCCAAGACCAAGCGCTCGAGGGCCTGCCGCATGAGCGCTGAGTCCTCGTGCATGCACTCCTGGATGAACTCATCGACTCCTACCTCCACCTCCCCCACGGTGGCCACGGTAGGCATCTCCGCCTCCAACACGATCGGAGTCGGCTTCAAGGCAGGGCCAACTTGTGCGCTCGCTCGCGGGTTCGCCTGTGGAGCCTGGCAAGCTGCGAGCCCGAGACAGAGCGCGACCCATGAGTTCTGAGGGCGCGTGATCATGTGTCTCCCTCTCACCGGTAGCGGATGCGACGGACGCGACCGATCCCTTTGCAGGTGTCGCAAGCGAGGGTCGCGAGCCCGCCTCGTCCGCGTGACTCCTGTCCTCCGCCTCGGCCTCCGCGGCCGCCGCCGCCCTGGCTCGAAGAACCACGGGAGTCGGAGACGATCATATCGATGACGCCGCGCCCCGCGCAGGTCGGACAGTTGCGCAGTTCCGGCGGGTCCTTGATCTCCATGTCGCCTGAGTTCTCCGCGTAGTAGGCGACGATCCAGCTTGAGCGCGCGCTCGACGAGAGGGTCTTCCAGAAGCCCTCGACGTCATCGTCGCCCTCGTCTCCTGCCAACGCGCTGGATCGACCCGCCGTCTTCTGGCTCTGGAGGAACTTGCGGATCTTCTCTTCGAGGGCCGCGCGCTCGGAGTCCACCTCGCTAGCGCCCGCCGCAGGCTGGGAGGACTGCGGGCTCCCAGCGAGGGCAGAGTCCTCGCCGAGCAGCCAAGTCCCCAGACCGTAGGAGGCGACGCGATAGCGCGAGACCTTTCGCTCCAGCCACATCTGGAGGACCTGGTCCTCCTCGAGCTCCTTGTCCCACTCGCGCGCGTCGTCGACGACCGCAGTGAGGACGTCCTCGTGTAGCTTCTCCTCGGCGAAGCCGAGCGCCTCAGCGAAGCCCATCTTCCGCGCCGCCTGCGCCGCGAGGCGCTCCGTCCAGCGATACCAGCCGCGCTGGACGACCTCGCGGACGTAGTCCTCCTGGGCATCTTCGACCCGCTTGGTGAGCTTCAGCCGGTCACCCTCAAGGGGGCTGTCGGGGAACACGTCCGGGAAGAAGGTCAGCTTCTGCAGGGCCTCGTCGAACTGCTTGCGGCGCTTGAGGAGGTCGACCTCTGCGAGGTACTCGAGCTGGACCTGCTGCTCGACCTTCTTCGTCGTGCGGGCAATCAAGCCAGGCATCTCGGCGCTGCGGAACTCCGGCTCGATCTGAACAGCAGCCTGATACGCGCCGAGGGCGTGGGTGAAGGCGAGGATCTGCTCGCAGAAGCCGCCGAAGGCATAGAGGCCCTCAGCGTCGATGGGCGGCGCCTCCGCCAGGCGCTTCTGGATCAGCTCATCGCGGGTGTAGACCTCGAGGGCAGGGACCTGCACGCCACTGGAGACCGCGCGCACCCTCGCAGAGGGCACATCGATGAGACCGGTCTCTGTCTTCACGCGGATCCTGCCCTCACCCTGATCCACGATGAGGCCGGTGACCTCCTTGCCGTCTACCAAGACGAGGCGGTCAGCGTCCACGTAGAGGACCTCTGAGCTCGTGTCGATGTAGCCGAACTCGGTGCGCAGCGCGCGCTCCTGAGAGGGATCGATGAAGGTCCACGAGAGGCGGGCGACGCCGCCGGTGTCGAGGCGGCGGAAGACGATCCCGTCGGGTGTGTGCTCGAGCACCTCACCCCACTGGATCGCGCCGCTGCGCAGACGCAGCATCGTGGGCGTCCCGTCGGAGGCCTCCGCGTGGGGAGCGAGACTGAGGGCGGCGAGGGCCGCCAGCGAGCACAGGGTGGTTCTCTTCATAGGTCTCATCACTCTACTTCTTGTCCTGGCATCGCGCCTGACTTCTCCACGAAGCGCCTCCTCAGGCGCTCTCCAAAGGAGATCTCCCGGAGCATGATCCAGGTGATCTGTTTGTTGCGCTCGACGCCGCCCGTGGTCCAGGTGATGTCCACGTCGACGCGGTACTCCCGCGGCAGGTCCGGGTTCTCGGTCGGGGTCGCGGAGTAGACGACCTGAGAGAGTCCGGGGACAGCCCGGTCGACGAAGCTCTGGGGCGGGCCGATCTCGCCCTTCTCGCCGTCGAGGGTCGGGTCGTAGGGGAACATGTTGGCCTCGAGGTCCGCGCGCACCGCCTCCACCGCGGTCGCCGCAGCGGTCCGCAGCTGCGCGGCGCGGGTCAGGGAGGCGCCGAAGGTGAGCATCGAGAGGATCGCCGCCGCGCCCACGAGCAGGATGCCCATGGCCAGCACGACCTCGACGATCGTGAAGCCTGCTTTGGCGTTCTTCCGAAGGACCTTCACAGCTTCCAGTCCTCCCTGTAAGTGGGCACGATGACCTCGCGCACGACGGTCTCGCCGTGGGAGATGCGCGCACCCGCGTCGTGGGGCTCTGCCTCGGTGCCGCGCGCGCCTCGCTTCACGGTGAGGCGGCGTCCGCTCTTCGACTTGACCTCCATCCACTCAGCGTCGATGCGCATGAAGCCGCCGACCTTGGGGACGCGCGTCTCATCATCCACGGTGACGGCGACCTCCGTCGCGGCGATGTCCGAGGAGAGGCGCGTCCGGCGCTTGCGCTGGGTCGGGTCCTCAAACTCCATGGCGACCCTTACGCGGCGCGGGAGGAGGGCCTCCTCTCCCACCCGGGGCATCCCGCTGGGCGGCTCGTTCCATTCATGTCGGGTCTCGTCCGGACGCCCAGAGCGCCAGGCGTCCCATGAGGTCGAGGCGTCCTCGAGGCCATCTCCAAGGGTCCAGCCGTCGTTCACAGCGCTCGTCTGGGTGGCCAAGAGGACTTGGAACCAGAGCACGCCCTCGGTGAGCTCATCCAGGGAGCCAGCCTCGACGCTGCCGTCCCGCTTGACGAAGCTCGCGTCGAAGAAGGAGGCGCTGGGCTTCGGCGCTTCGGCAGACTCGCTCAAGCCGCCGTGCACGAGGCGCTCGCCGCGCCACAGGGTCCCGACGCTCTCGTCTCCGCGAGTCGGCAGCACCGTCCAGCAGACCTCCGTGAGGTCCGGGCCGTCCACCGTCTGCTGCGCTTGCAGCGCGACCCGCGCCGCGTCCGAGGCGGAGGCCTGCCGCACCAGGCGGATGCGGGGCCAGACCGTCTCGCGCCTGCCGTCTGAGTTCGTGTCGAAGGTCTCCCACTCGGCGACGAGGTCGCCGCCAGAGCCGCCCTCCAAACTCTGGAAGTCCTTCGCGATGAGCTCCAAGACCGCCGTCGAGGTCTCCATCTGGTTGCGGCGGACCTCGCTCTTGCGCCAAGTGACGAGCGTCCCCTCGAGGAGCTCGAAGACCGCGAGGGAGAGGATCGCGAAGAGCCCGACGGCGAGGACGAGCTCGAGCAGGGTGAGCCCGCGGCGGCTCCGGAGGGGGCTGCCAAGGCTCATCGGTTCACGCTCCTCAAGGTCATGGAGGGCGCGCGGTAGAACACGCCGAACTCGCTGAGGCGCGGCGCGGCCTTCCAGCCGTGCGACATCCCGGTCACAGCGTCGAAGGAGCCCGAGGCGTACTCGACGAAGAAGCGCGCCTCGAAGAGGTCGGTCGCCGCTCCCGTGGCGATGGTGTCCCCGCCCTCGAGGCCCTTGGTGTAGAGATCGAGACCAGGCGTGTCGTTCGGGGATGCGTCCCAGGGGACCGACGGGTCGGTGCGCACCAGGGCGCGCAGGGAGGGGCCGCCCGTCTGGACGTCTTCGTGCTGCCAGAAGAGGCTCTCATGCCAAGCGCCGGGTTGAGGCACCTCAAAGGCGAAGTAGGAGAGCTCCGGAGCGTCAGCCTGCTGCGCCCAGCGGTCCCAGTAGCGGTAGGGAAAGAGGATGACGGGCTCGCCCGCGCCGTGACTCTGGGCGAGGGTGCCGTAGCGCCCGCGGAAGAGGCCCGGGCCGCGCCCGTCTTGCGCGCCAGGCACCGTGGAGGCCGAGGGCATCTCAAGGGAGCTCGAGCGCTGCCTCGTGTAGTGAATGAGCTCCTCGCCGATCAGCACCGTCCCTTCGTTCGGGAACTCCTGGGTGCTCGTGAGCGGGATGGTCGGGTCCCCGCCCCCCAAGCCCCCAGAGAGTGTGCTCACGGTGAAGTGAGAGAGGAACTGGATCGTCTCGCCCTGTGTGTGAGGTTGGGGTGTCGTGCCGAGCAAGCCTCGCCCGTTCGGTGCGATCGTTACCGTGGCCGTACCCGTGTCGTAGGACTCATAGGCAAGGATCTCATCACCCATACGGA
>JAKVCE010000560.1 GCA_022447405.1 Planctomycetota bacterium
TCCTTGACCGTTCGTACCAGACGAATCGCACCATCCGCTTCGTTGAAGAGATCGGCTGTTCGCCTGAGCACGCTCTCCGTCTGGGCACGAGCCAGATCGCGATCCAGTGGATCGGCGCACAAGGCCTCGATCTCGCGGTTGGCTTCTAGGGTGAGCTTGACCCGTACTCGCTCTTTGGAGAAGTTCTCAAGCGGGACGCGCACTTGCTGCCAGCGAGCGTTGTGGGCGGTCTCTCTCAGGTTAAACCTGCGCTCGACCCGGCCACCTGTTGCTCCTTCAAGTTCGACCCTCACGGAGGGTTTCTTGATCTGTGCGCCTGCGGGATAGCGAAGGGCGCTGGGTACTCCGAGGGAGAAGGAGAGGAAGGCGCCATTCTCAGGGGCGTTGAACTCTCCACGGAGGGCGCGGTAGTTGGAGAGGCCGACTCCCCGTCTCAGATCGTTCCCTACGGCGATGAGGTCCGCGGGCAGGGCGGGGTCAGGGAGCCAAGAAGAGATCGGGCGTGAGTAGAACTCAACATTGTGGACGACGAAGATGCCGCCACGTCCGTCGATGCGCACTGAGAGCTCATCGAAGGGCTCCCTGTGTAGGCGCATGTGGGGGATCGGAAACAGGAGGACCTGGGGCTCACCATTGCCACGGACAGACATCGCGTTCGAGGTGAGTACCGGTTTTCCGTCCCGCTTGAACTGGAGGAAGACCGTCTCTCCCCTGAACACAGAGACCTGCAGGCTCACGACATTGAAGCTCGTGCCGAGGTAGCGGCCAGGGATGCTCAGCGTCTTCGACTCGGTCCCAGGCATGACGAAGACGCGCTCGGTCTCGTCGCTGGAGGGGGATGAGTAGGTCGAGCCCGGGGGGAGGTCGCGTATAAAGGGCTTGCAGCCCTCAACGGACCAGAGGGCCGCGTCGTCCGGCACGGGGACGTTCCCGACGAAGTGGAGCTTGTCGTCTTCGCGGGCTGGGGCGGTCGGCTCAAGCGCGACGCTCATCACCCGCTGAGAGTCCCTTAGGGACGCCCCTTGGGAGACGTCCGCAGGGTCCCCGCAGCTCTGCAGGCAGAGGAGCGTCGCTGCGAGGGCGAACGCCTTGCTGCGGTTTCTCGGGTTGTGCCGGTCGAGGACCATGCCGTCCTGGTGGGGAGCTTGAGTGTGTGTGGAGTGGAGGCCGCAGACGCGACCGAGTCAGGTTGGAGTGCTGGCCCCTCGTTGAGGGGTCGCTGGTCAATAGGACCGCAACGGCGGGGCATCTTGGGCAGTCGCCAGCTCGTTGGCAGCCCTGCTTTTCGCCTCTTTGCAGTCCCTTGACCACTTCGAGTGTAACTCGGGAGGCTCTTTCTCGCATAGGGAACTCCCGCTCAGATAAGAACTTGCAAAAAAGAATTTAGAAGCACACTTTTGTCTTGGAATTTAGTTCCAGCTCTTGATCACAAAATGAACATTCCATCGCCCTGGCCGGGGTGATTTAGAGGGTCATTTGTGTCCCCATGAATCTATTCTTAGGATCACGCAATTAATTCCACCTTGTTTCTTTCTAGTGATAGAGATGCAATCTGCTTGA
>JAKVCE010000561.1 GCA_022447405.1 Planctomycetota bacterium
GGCGCGGAGGCCTCCCACATGCGCGCGATGGCGCCAGTGAGATCCTCGGGGCGGAGGCTGTCATCTGAGTGGATCACAGGGCCCATAGTAGCCTCTCGCCTTGCGGGGTGAACGAAAGCGGCCCGCCGCCCTGGAGGGCGACGGGCCTAGGCGCCTGTCTGGTGGAGGCCGAGGGGAGATGCTGCTACTTGAAGATGTTCATGCCGCCGTCAAGGAGGTCAGCGCCAGCGACCTCCATGAGGTGCTGCTTGAGGTTCTTCTTGAAGAGGCAGTTGGTCACCAAAGCTGACGCGCCTGAGCCGCTCAACACGAGGGCGCCGCCGTCAGGGTTACCGTTGATCAGGCCGACGTTGCGGCGCAGGACGCTCCCTTCGATGTCGTAGGTGCCGCTCCCGTCATCTTTGATGAGCAGAGCGCCGGCGAGACCGCCAATGTTGAAGAGGAGCTTGGATGCCCTGAGCTCGAAGTGTTCACAGGCGTCGACGAGCATGCCACCACCCTCGACATAGGCGCGGTTCTTCTGAAAGGAGGTCTTCACCAAGTCGACCTGTTCGCAGTCCTTCGCGAACACACCGCCCCCATCGCCGTAGGCGATGTTCTCTATGAAGTCGACCGGGCTAAGACTTGGGATGTGAGCGCCGCTGAAGACGTCACTCAGGACGATGGAACCCTCGGCGTAGAGCCCTCCGCCATTGCCGCTGAGGGTTCCGGGTGCTTCCCCAGCGACGTTCTGGCCGATGAGGACCGGCCCGTGCCAACCCATTTGCAGGATGGCGCCGTTAACGCTCAGGCCACCACCGCTCTCGCCGGCGCGGTTGTTCACGACATTTCCTTCCATGAGATAGGTCGTATGTCCGCTCACGTAGACACCTCCGCCGCTCTGGGAGGCGCTGTTGCCTGAGATGGTCCCGTCCGGGAGCAGCTGGCCGTGCAGTAGGTCAGCTGGATCGGAGACGCAGTCGTAGTTGAGGATTTGGAGACTGCCGTAGGCGCCTCCTCCAGTCGCTGCGATCCCGCCACCGTTGCGGCTAGCGATGTTGTCCACGATCCAGCAAGACTCAGTCATCATCGATGAGTCTTCTTTCAGGAAGATCCCGCCGCCGTCTTGATCAGCCGAGCAGTGCCTCACCATGGTGAGGTTCATGTGCATGTAAGACTTCTCGGTGGCCGCTGCGCCGGCCTGGGGGACGACCGCGATGCCGCCGCCTTTGTTGGCGGCGCAGTCGACGATTCTGCAGAGGTCGAGGAAGACGCGCCCGCTGGCATGAATACCTCCGCCGCTTCCGCCGCTCGCGTCACCGTTCGCGAAGGTGATGTTGTTGAAGCGAATGGGGGACCTGTAGTCGGTGGGTCCCGTCGCACGAACACATCTGCGAACATCTTCTCCGTCGATCACCACATCTCCGACACCGCCCAGGTCCAGGTCGTAAGAGTTGATTTGAACGACCGCGCCGCTCCCGCTCCCGGGGTAGGGCCCGGAGTAGATGTAGATGACACACCCAGGGAGGGCGTTGTTCACGGCGTCTTGGATCGTGGTGTAATCCGCGGCCGGGTACTGC
>JAKVCE010000562.1 GCA_022447405.1 Planctomycetota bacterium
AGGTTTGCCATGCGCTGGACGATCTCGAGGCCGCGGGCCTCTTCCATGCGGCCCAAAACCTCAGCAGCGATCGCGGGGGTCATGTGAGCGAGGATCACGGCGACGATCGAGATGGACTCTTCTGCGAGGGCCGCGGCGATGCTCACGGGTGAGCACTCCTCGGTCACACGGAAGGGGCGCTCGGCGAGGCGCCGGCCCTCGATCTCTTCTGCGACCTCGCCGCCCTTGGCCGCCCCGAAGGACTTATCCAAGAGCTCGTGCATCGCGTCCACGGGCGCGCAGTCGACGCCGTGTCGGGTGTGCAGATCGCGGGCGACCTCTGTGTAGAGGACGTCGACGGACTCGGGGTCTCTGAAGCTCTCATCGAGCTCCAGCATGGCCTTGGCGACCGCGGGGACGACCGCGGGGTCGAGGCGAGACATGAGCTCTGCGGCTCGGTCCCGGTCGAGGCTGAGGAGGAAGGCGGCGACCCGCTGGTCACCGCGGAGGTCTTGAGTGTTCATCGTTGGGTTGCCGCCGCCTGCGGTTGGTCCTGTGCCCAGCGCGAGAGGATCGCGCTGACCTGGTCCGGATCACTCTGGACGAGCTCTTCGACGGTGACTCGCGCCACGAGCTCGGGGTCTTGGTCCTCTAGGGAGCTCGCCTCATCACCGCGGATCGCCTGCTCAAGGGCCCGCTTTGAGCCGCGCAGACTGCGCAATAGGACGAAGAGGAATGTGGCCGCGGCCAAGAGCTCGAGGCCGTGGTTCATCGCCCAGTTCTTCCAAGCGCTGGGCTTGACCTCTTCGGTCACCGCAGCGATGGGCGCGCCGTCTTCGCCACGCTCGAGGCCCGCGAACAAGGTCGAGATCGAGTTCATGGTGTCCCCGCGCTGCTCTGAGAAGCCGACCGCAGCCTGGACGCTCTTCGTGATGTCAGAGAGCTCTCCGGAGAGGGTCTCGTCCACGACGAGTGAGATGGAGAGGTGCTGCAGCTCAGGCGTGCGCTTCTGCGTGTAGAGCAGCGTGCTGCCGACCTGAGTGCTGCTGCGCTTCTCGTCGATCGTGTCGTTGTTCAAGCTCGAGCCAGGGCCTCCGAGAGAGGAGCTCGTCTCAATGTTCGAGGTCGTCCCTGCGGGGCCGCCGACAGCGCCGTCAGCGGTTGTGCTGCGCTCAGTCCTGGAGTAGTCCGTGCTGGTGACCTTGTTCTCAGGGTCGTAGGTCTCTGTCAGGCTCTCAGTGGCGTCGTAGGTCCAGGTGGAGTCGATCATCGCGTACGCCGTGCCATCGCCGAAGACCTGCGCGAGCATCCCGTTCACCTTGGACTCCATGTCCGCGTCGTAGCGGCGCTTGATGTCATAGGCGTCGGTCATGCCGAAACCCTCTTGGTCGAGGCCGCCCCCATAGAGGAGCCTGCCGTCCTGGTCCGCGATCACCACCTGAGCAGTGGGGATGCCGAAGCGGCGGCTGACCAGGGCCGCGACGGTCTGCGCTTGGCCGCGACTGAGGATGTAGCCATGGGCCAAGCTCAGGGTGACGGCGACGGTGCGATCGTCAGTGCGGGAGAAGGCCCCGCCCTC
>JAKVCE010000563.1 GCA_022447405.1 Planctomycetota bacterium
GGAGCCTCCCATGGAGAGGGACCAGACGACCCACCTCTCGGTGCTGGACCGGGAAGGGAACGCTGTCAGCCTGACGACCACCCTCAACACCTCCTTCGGGAGCTGCATCCTGGTGGAGGGGGCTGGCTTCCTGTTGAACAACGAGATGGACGACTTCGCGGTCACCGCCGGAGTCGCCAACACCTACGGACTCGTCGGGAGTGACGCCAACGTTCCGGCGCGAGGCAAGCGCCCGCTCTCGTCCATGTCGCCGACAGTGGTCAGAGATGACGAGGGGGAGGTGCGCGTGGTCATCGGTGCGCCGGGTGGACCGAGGATCATCACCGCTGTCACTCAGGTCCTCTTGCGGATTCTGCTCCTCGAGCAAGGTCTCGTGGAGGCCGTCGCGGCGCCGCGACTCCATCAGCAGTGGCGGCCCAAGTCGACACGCTTTGAGGGCGGCTGGGATCCAGCGCTCATCAAGGAGCTCGAGGGGCGAGGGCACCCCGTCTCGGTTGAGCCCAACGCGAGCTTCGCGAGCGTCCAGGCCATCCGGGTCCAGAAGCGGACCGGCGAGGACGGCGAGGTGGAGCGAGTGGTGGAGGTCGCGAGCGATCCCCGCCGAGGCGGCGCTGGCGGGATCGAGGGGCAGGGGGTCACCGAGCCCTCGCGCCCTAAGTGAGCGCGCCCGCCACGAGCTGAGTCGTAGGCGGGCGCGCTTGTGGTTTGCAGCGTCTGGCCTAGATGTCGTCTAGGGCGTCGAGCTCATCAGTGGAGAGGTCGTCCGCGCCGCCAGAGGGCTCAACGCCCTCTTTGTCCAGGCCGGTGAACTTCAGCCAGCCGGCCTCGTCACCCTGGTACCTCTCCCAGTTTTTCCACCACAGCTCGACCACGCGGCGGTTGTACCAGTGGTCGTTGGGCTCGGTGGAGTACTTCCAGCCGAAGTTCTTGCCGTTGTAGAGCTTCTCGAGGGTGCGCTGGAGAACGTCGCCGTCGCGGAAGCCTTCGTCAGTCCCCATGTCGCGGGTCTTGAAGACGTTGATGACGGCGGGGATGGCGAGCCTGCCAGCCTCGACGAGGCGCTTGCCTGCGCGGCCGCCGGCGGCTCCGGCTTGGGGGTCCACCATCAGAGCTGCGTCTTCCTGGAGGCTCGCCCACTGCTCATCGTCGCAGCCGGGGGCGGGGCCGAAGTCTGCGAGCCCCGCGAGGTCGATCTCCATGGGGTCCTTCTCCTTAGCCTTGCGGTCGGAGACGGGCTTGGGCTTCTCCTCTTCGACGGGCTCCTCGGCGGCCTCCTCGGCGGCCTCGTCCTCTGCCGGCTCAGGGGTGGACTCTTCGGCTGCGCCCTCGTCGGTCGCGGGCTCTTCTGCGGGCGCCTGGGTGTCGTCCGCTGTCGCGACGTCAGGGGTCTCCTCGGTCGCGTCGTCTCCGCCCATGGCGAACTAGGCGGCCGCGCCGCCTCCACAGACGATGAGGACCACGGTGCAGATGAGCGGGACCGGGCTCTTCTTCTTAAGGCGGCGCGTCCTGCGACCGCCCTCGTCCTCGCCGTCTTCGTTTTCGTCTTCCG
>JAKVCE010000564.1 GCA_022447405.1 Planctomycetota bacterium
GCAGGTCGGGCAAGAGGACGCAGTCTGCCCCTGCTTCGCTCTGGACCGTCGCGCTGGGAGTGACGAGGTATCGACCCGGGTTCGTGATCTCGATCCCGGCCACGCCTCCGTCGGCGTCGACCTCGGAGACGAAGGCGGCGGCGAGGGGGCTGACGCCTGGCAAGATCCCTGAGGCGAAGACCAGGTCATCGCCCACCTGGTATCCGCTCCCAGGCTCCAGGACCACGATCTCTTCGACGCCAAAGCCCTCGGTCGGTCCGGGGGGCGCGACAGAGCTCTCGCAGTCACAAGAGCACAGGGGAGGATCGAGGAGAGGCCGAGGAGGAGGTGGGGGATGGCGCCTCGTATGTTCCGGTGAGTCATGGTCATCAAATTCGCGGGGGAAGAGCCGGGTCACTGGGGCGGGAAGGATAGCCTCCGCTCAGTTCGACATGTGGAGTGAAGGAGGTGGCGAGGGCGCGGGGAGGCTCTTGAGGTCTCAAGGGGCGTTCAGCATGCGAGATGGGCACAAGCGAAGAAATACAAAGACGCATTCCTTTGTTCCCGTACAATGGTCACCCCAGCGTTGCCGTCCCCAACATGCGCTGCCGCCTGACTCCAGCGCGGCGGCTAGGGGCCGGGAGCGACGACCTATGAATTGACTGTCCCCTCAGACCTCGTCTGGGTCTCTCACAGGTGCTGAGAGAGCACGCTCTCCCAGCTCTTTGACCCACGCGCGGTGTCCCCCGATGAACTTCCCCTCTAGCAGCAGCCAGCGATTGGCCTCCGCGCTCTCCCTCGTGTGCGCGCTCTCCCTCGTCTTCGTCGCCACAGGTTGCAGCGCCGACGTCCCTGCGGCCCCCGCAGACGCCACCGCTGGCGAGGGCAGCGCGCCCGCTCCGAGACCCACGCCCGCGCCTGCGCCGATGCCCAGACCGACGACGGCTGGCCCCAAGCTCGGCTTCGACGCGGTCAGGCATGACTTTGGAAAGGTGGATGACACCGTCGAGTACAAGTACGGGTTCACCTTCAGGAATGATGGCAACGAGGTGCTGGAGATCATCGAGGTCAAGCCGAGCTGCGGCTGCACGACGACCGAGCTTGAGAAGATGACCTACGCGCCGGGTGAGGAGGGCGCGATCGAGCTCGTGTTCCATCCGAAGGGCTACGGGCCGCAGACCAAGACGATCACCGTGAAGTCCAACTCGAAGGGCAACGAGCGGATCACCCTCTACATCAACTGCGACGTCACGCCCTTCGTCCAGTTTGAGCCGCGCTCCGTCCGCTTTGAAGAGGTCCCGAGGGCAGAGGGTCGGCACGAGGACGTCGCTGTGATTTGCCGAGATCAGACCGCCGTCTTCGGGACGCCGCAGTGCACCAACCCCAACTTCACGGTCGAGTGGATCCAGCCGCCGGTGGGTGGTCGAGGCGTCCTCCGCGTGAGCCTCAAGGCGGGCGCACCCAAGGGGAACGTCATCAACAAGGTCAAGCTCGACGTGCAAGGCGTCCCCAAGTCTGGCGCGCAGGCCATAAAGCACCCCGCAGAGCTCAGCGCGAGCGCAGCCGTC
>JAKVCE010000565.1 GCA_022447405.1 Planctomycetota bacterium
CACCAGCACGCTCTTCGAGGTCGACTACTTCGGCGACGACAAGGCGTACCTGACCCAGTCGGGCCAGCTCTACGCCGAGGCGTCCGCGATGGCGTTCGGCAAGGTCTACACCTTCGGGCCGACCTTCCGAGCCGAGAAGTCCAAGACCCGCCGTCACCTGACGGAGTTCTGGATGCTCGAGCCTGAGATGGCCTACGCCGAGCTAGAGGACGTGATGCAGCTCGCAGAAGACATGCTCGTCGCCGTCGTCGCGGAGGTCCTCGAGCGCAGGCCGAAGGAGCTCGAGGCGCTCGAGCGCGACATCTCCAAGCTGGAGGCGATCCAGTCTCCCTTCCCGAGGCTCAGCTATGAGGAGGCCTCAGCGATCCTCCAAGAGCACCCGGACAGCGAGTTCGTCCACGGCGACGACTTCGGCGCCCCCGACGAGACGATCCTCTCTGAGCGCTATGACCGCCCGGTCCTCATCCACCGTTATCCGAAAGAGGTCAAGGCCTTCTACATGAAGCGCGACCCCGAGGACGACTCCAAGTGTCTCTGCGTCGACGTGCTCGGCTCTGAAGGCGTGGGAGAGATCATCGGCGGCAGCCAGCGTGAGGACGACCTCGACGTGCTCCTCGAGCGCATCCAAGCTCATGAGCTCCCCGAGGAGGCCTTTCAGTGGTACCTCGACCTCAGGCGCTACGGCAGCGTCCCGCACGGCGGCTTCGGGCTCGGCCTCGAGCGCACCGTGGCCTGGATCTGCGGCATCCCGCACGTCCGCGAGGCGAGCCCCTTCCCGCGCATGATGACGCGGCTCGAGCCCTGAGGGCTCAGGGGGCCTGGGTCTCGCTGGGCTGCGCCGCTTGGGGCGCGCCCGCAGCCTCCGCCTCGGTCAGCTTCGGGCGCAGGACGTAGTCGACCTGCGAGACGCCAGACTCTGAGAGGACCTCTTCGAGGTGGAGCAGGTCAGCCGCGCGGCGGGCGCGCTTACGCGCTGCCTCCTGCTCACGCTCGAGGCGATGGGAGAGGCGCGCATCGCGCAGGTCGAGGGCGAGGCCGCGCTGGCGCGCGAGCTCTTCTGCGTCGGCGAGAGCTTGGGGGAGCTCTTCCGGATCCATGGGGGACGGCATGTACTGGGGTTCTAGACCACCGGAGGGTTCGATTCCAGAGGCCAGGACGCCGCTGAAGGAAGTTGCACTTTTTTAGCGGGCCGCGAGCAGCTCCATGAGCTTCGCGATCTCTGCGAGCTGGTCGTCGTAGGAGGAGTCCGCGCGGAACTCCACAGGGACGCCGAGGTGGAGGGAGAGCGCTGTCGCGGCGCGGCTCTTGGACCAGGCCATCGTTGGCTTCGGGGGCCAGTCCGGCGGGTCTTCGCGTTGGGCCGGGGTCGCGGCGCGGAGGACGCGCAAGAGGAAGGGGATCACTCGGGTCTCGCCGCGTGCGAGCGATGCAGAGGCGCACTCGACGCGGACCTCGAGGTCCGGGTGGGGGAGCGCGCCGCTCGCGAGGGCGGAGAGTCGGTCGGTGAAGCTGGCCTCGCTAGGCCAGGCGGCGAGGGTGGCGGCCG
>JAKVCE010000566.1 GCA_022447405.1 Planctomycetota bacterium
AAGCTCGCGGCTGCGGCCGCCGCGGTGGAGCCCTTGCCGCGGCCACCACAGCCACAACGGCGCGGCGCGGCGGTTGCGGCGGCGACGGCTCGGGCACGACCGCGGCGAGCTTGTCCGCGTACTCCAGCGCCAGCGCCTTGCGCCCCTCCATCATCGCTCCAAAGGAGGTGAAGTGGATGTTGTGCGCGTAGTAGTTGAGGTAGAAGGTCGGCCGTCCATAGGCAGCCATGTAGACGTCGTCCAGCTCCACCGCCCGCTGGTTGACGCGGATCGCGTCGTCATAGCGGCCCACGTTGATGTAGATGTGCGAGGGCATGTGGATGAGGTGTCCGCTCCCCGGCATCAGCTCCCCCAAGATGTCCGCAGAGGGGACCCCTCGCTCCGCCTTGCCTGAGGACTCGACGATGTGGATGTAGAGGTGGTGCGCGCCAGGGTGGCGCGGCCCCAGCTCGATGCAGCGCTCGAGCTGAGCCACGATCTCCTCTGCCCGCTTCACCGGCTCGTAGTCGCTCGTCCAGTACTCCCACGGCTGACAGGACATCATCGCCTCGGCGTAGAGCGTGCCCACGTCCACGTCGTCCGGATACCGGCTCCAGATCTCCTGCATCGCTTCACGGAACTCTTCGTCCAACTCAGAGCGCTCCATCGGCGAAGGCATGGGGAGGACCGCGCGCACAGAGGCGGCCTCGATCAGCTCCTGCTCGAGGGCAGTAGCCATGTGCGCGAGCCGCTCGGCCTCGCGCTGGGCGACGAAGCCCCACGCCGCCTCGTCAGGCGTGACGGCGTTGTTGTTGATGTCGACGCCCGAGTAGATGTGCGAGATCCCCCACCAGGCCATCGCGCAGTCCGGGGAGGCGAGCGCGGCGCGGGCGAAGCAGGCCGCCGCCTGGTCCTGGTTGAAGCCGTAGGTGTAGCGCACGCCCTGGTCGAACCAGGCCTGCGCCTCCGGAGAGGCTCCGCTCACCTGCCGCCCATAGGCGCCGATGGGCGCCACCTCCAAGGCGCCGGTGGCGACGAGCTCGGCGACCTCAAGCGGGCTCGGGAGCTCTTCCCCTGACGCGCTGGAGAGGGCGCTGCATCCCTGCAAGAGCGGGAGCGAGAGGGCGAGGGCGAGGAACAAGCGCTTCATCAGAGAGACCTCCTTGGGTCTGGGTGCTGTCGAATCCTAGGGGACCTGGCGCTCCGCTTCACGGCCCAAGAGACCCATCTCGTGCTTCTTCCGCTGGTTGTTCTGCCAGACCTCGGCTTCCTGCCAGCGGGGCTCTGAGAGGCCGGACTCCCAGCCCTCCAAGAGCCCACGCAAGCGCGCCACCCGCGCCGGCTCATCCCCGGCCCTGTTGATGAGCTCGCCAGGATCCTCTGCCAGGTTCACCAAGATCGGCGCACGGAAGGTGTCGTCCGCCTCGCGCACGCGCACGTACTTCCAGTCCCCCTCACGCACGGCCCCCGCTACGAAGCGGCGCCAGTAGAGCGCCTCGTGCGGCGGGCCGTCTCGCTCACCTCTGAGGTGAGGGATGAGGTCCACCCCGTCGAGCTCCTCCG
>JAKVCE010000567.1 GCA_022447405.1 Planctomycetota bacterium
CGGTGCTCTTTAAAGAGTCGTGGATGGGGAGCTCCGCCTCGGCGCTGGGGGCGACCTGCAGGTTGAGGTGGTAGCGCTCAAGGAAGAGCGCTTCGGCCGCTCTCAGGTGGGAGAGGTTGTGCCAGCCGAGGACAGGGACGAACAAGCACAAGCCCGTTAGCGCGGCCCGTCTGCTGAAGCGTTTGAGCTCATCGACTCCCAGCGCCACATAAATGATCAACAGCGGCGCGAGGTGCATCCCATAGAGGAAGAGCTCGGTCCCATAGACCATGTGAAGCAGGAGCTGCCCAGCCAGGCCGAGGAGGATGAAATGATCGAAGGGCGTCTTCTCCCTCTTGCGCCACCAGGTGATGCAGGAGACGAAGAGCAAGCAGGTCCACACGATCACGAGGGTGAGGCCGACGGCGCCTGTGCTCCCCGCAGGAGAGTGTTGGACCCCCAAGAGGCCGGTCGCGTCGATGGACTCCTCTATGGCGAAGTTATATGTGTGGATCTTCGGGATCACTATGGAGTGCTCGACCAAAGCCCTGGCCTTGTCAGAGATGTCCCCCGCATATGGATTGAGGATGAAGCGCTGGTTCCACTTGTCGAGCATGAGGAAGTGCTCGTTGGGCGTGACCACCAAGCCCTGGAGAAACCACAGCGCTGTCACGATGAGGAAGCTGTCTCTCAGGGCCGCGTAGATGCGGCGGGGCCTGTAGAAGCAGACGGAGAGGAACAGACCAAACATCCAATTGGTGATGGTGATGGCGGCGGCGATGACGTTGGCGGCGACCGCAGCTCCATAGTTGAGCTCCCTCTTCCTGGTGGAGCTCGCAGCGATGGCGCTCACGGCCAAGATGCTGGCAGAGCTGATCACAAATCGTTCGCACACGCCCGCCCAGAAGAGGAAGGAGGAGGACCCGAGGAAGAGCGCCTGCATCAAGAGACAGAGCAGCTTGTCTCGCACCATGAGCAGTAGATTCAAGGCCATCAGGGCGGAGGCGCAGCCCGCTCCAAAGGCGAGGGTCAGACAAACCGCCAGACTCTCCTCGATCCCGGCGGCAGAGAGCAGCTTGACCACGAACAAGCCGGCGAACGGGAACAGAGGGTGGCGGTTGGGCTTTTGCCACTCGGCCGCTCTGTTGACGAGCGAGTCATGGACCATCGGAGGATCCGATTCGAACCAGATCTCATTCGCCGGCTGGTGGAGCCAGTCGTATCCCGGCACCCAGACCTGAGCTTCGATCCGAGGGAGGAGGATCGAGAAGGACGCGCCGAAAGCGACGACGAAGGACAAGAAGAGGAAGGCGACTCGAGCGCCTAAGGCGCTCTCGCCCTGTCCTGTGGGGTTCTGTCCGGGTTCGTGGGGAGAGTTCACGGGGCGTTTAGCTGTAGGGGATGGCGGAGTGCTCACACGCCCCAATGCACGATCCTACATCAATGTCCCCTTTAGAGCCCCTGTGAGTGGGTGAATGGCTGTGAGCGACAAGGTGCGGATCAGCGCAGAGCGTCCCCTGTCCATAGAAACGGCCTCATACAACAAGACCTCAAGGGAGCTTC
>JAKVCE010000568.1 GCA_022447405.1 Planctomycetota bacterium
GTCGAAGGGCATCAGCTGTGAGAAGGCGAAGACGGCGAAGCCCCTCTCATCGTCAACCGTGTAGTAGGTGTTGTAGATCCCTGACCAGTAGCCGACGCCCTCCGGGCGCAAGCCGTCTTCACCCCCGACTTCGAGAGCCCAGGCGAGGCTGTGCTTGTCGTCGTACTCTGCCAGGCTCGACCGGCGGTCACCGATCTCTATTCCCTCTATGGGATCCACATGGAGCGTGATCTCAGCGGGGAGCTGGTCGGAGAAGAACAGCTGGACCGATTCGGGCGAGAGTATCTGTTGCCCCTCGTGGGAGCCTCCGTTCAGCATGCAGCGGAGGAAGGTCGCGTAGTCCTTGGGCGTGCTGACGAGGTCGCCACCGCCGTAGAAGCGCTCCAGGCTGGCGGGGCGCATGTTGGGTGCGACGGAGAGCTCGCCGGTGAGCGGCGAGCGCAGGTGCAGGGGCGCTAGCTGCGTGATCAATTCCGGAGAGACGTTGTAGCCCGTACGGCTCATGCCGAGGGGCTCGAAGATGTAGCCCTTGGTGTATGTGTGGAGGTCTTCGCCTGAGAGCCGCTCAACCAACCTGCCCGCGACGCCGACGCCGCGGCCGTAGATCCAGTCTTCCCCCGCGTCGAAGATCCTGCGCGGCTGTACCCCGAAGCCCCAGTCGTACCGGTCCACAGGGACCTCCTCAGGGAGCGGAAAGCCGATAAGCGGGTCAAACTTCAGCGCTCTAGCAATGGCGGGGCTGTTGAAGAAATAAGCGAAGCCGGAGGTGTGGTTGAGGAGCTGTCGAAGGGTGGTGGGATGTTTCGGCGCGCGGAGAGTCCCGTCCTCTTGGAGGATCTGGACCTCACGCAGCTCCGGGAACACCTCCTCAAGGGGATCGTCGAGCGCGACCGCTCCGGACTCCACTAGCTGAAGCGCGGCGGTCGCTGTGACGGCCTTTGTCATGGAGGCGATCATGTAGGGCGTGTCCTCGTTGACCGGGGTCGGATCCTCCGAGCTCAGGCTCCCGTAGGAGAGGAACTCCGTCGCGCCGTCGCGCGTCACGTAGCCGAGGATGATGTTGGGGATGTCAGCCTCGGCGACCATCACGTCGAGCTCGGCCTTGCGCTCTGCGGCGCTCTCCTGAAGCGCCGCCGAGGTGCTCGAGCCAGCGGTGTGGCAGCAGGCGAAGAGGAGCAGGAGCGGGGTCAGGTGTGAGGGGTTGGTGCGCATGTCTGCAGGTCGTACGAATCGTTAAGAAGAGGTGAGCGTCGAGGGCTGCCCGGCAGAAGAGGTGGCTGCTCGTTCGAATGAGTTCCTTCGATGAGCAGGTTACCTCAACCATAGTTTTTAAAGCCTATGTCCCACGAGCTTGTGTGAATTCAAACACCTGGTTACAGAGGTGCGGTGAGGGGTTGGCTTGGAAGGTGAGGTCTGATTTGCCTCGGGTTTGCCTTGGGGCTGGTTTGAGGGGGTTGGAGGGCCCTGTAGTTAACCGCTCGGCTCGTTGAACTGGTGTAGAAGAGGCTCTATGGTGAGACGCAGTGTAAACCTATGC
>JAKVCE010000569.1 GCA_022447405.1 Planctomycetota bacterium
CTCGAGCACCCACTTCCCGCGGCGGACTGGAGAGGTCCTGGTGGGGTTGCTCGTGGCGGTCAGCACGCTCGCGTGACCGAGGAGCCCGCGTCGCGGCGTGTCTCTGAGGGAGACGACCCGCATCATCTCACCCTCCACCCCGGAGACTCCGTAGTGCTCTGCGAGGCGCTCGTTCAAGAGGGAGAAGTCGGCCTCAAGGAGGGTCGCGGCGGGGAGCTCGTTTCTGAGGATGTGGTCGAAGAAGCGCAGGGTCTCCTCCGTCATCGAGAGGCGCAGCTCCTCGTCGAATTCAGGGAAGAGCTCGTCATCCGGGCTCGCCTCCCCGATGACGCCGATCTGCAGCCACTGGGTGGCGAAGTTCTTGGCGAGCGCGATGGAGCGCGGGCTCTCGAGGAGGCGCTCGGTCTGTGCGGCCAAGACCTCTGGGTCGCTGAGCTCGCCTCTCTCAGCGAGGCGGCGCAGCTCTTCGTCGGGGCTGGTGCTCCAGAGGTAGTAGGAGAGGCGCGTCGCGAGCTCCCAGTCAGTGAGCGGGGCCGCGGCCTCGCCCTTCTCGACCTCCTCTCCGAACTCGATGCGGTAGATGAAGTTGGGAGAAGAAAGGAGGACCGTGAGGCCTAAGCGGACCCCCTCTTCCAGAGTGAAGCCTTCGGGGATGGTGCGCTCTAGGCGGCCCAGCTCCATCCTCGAGATGGGTCTGCGCCAGACCCGCTCTGCTAGGTGTTCGAGGACCCGCAGCTGCCGCCTGCGGCGGCTCCCATCGCCTGTGATCTCCGCGCTCAGGATGTGTTGTTGGAAGGCGCTGAGCTTGGGCGGGTCCACCGGCCCCTCCACCTCGATCGCCGAGATCATCACGTTGCGGTCACGTCTGGTCTTGTCTGGGTGGTCGCGCTTAAAGAAGTCGTTGATGAAACGTGCGGCGACGACGTGCCTTCCCTTGGAGACTTTCACCTTGAGCTGGTGGACGTCAGGGGAGCCCTTAGTCCCTGGTACCTCGAAGACTCGCAGGCGCTCTCCGTCGAGCTTGAGCGCGACCTTGGCGACCTCGTCACCGCCCTTCGTCGACCAGCCGCTGAAGCGCAGCAGGTACTCGCCATCGCGCGGGAAGTCGTGGGTCGCCTGGGCCTCCGCGACCCAAGGGAGCCAGACAGCGCCGCTGCGGAACTCGCCCTTGTCCGTCTTGAGCTCGCCGGTGTAGCGACGCTTGGGCTTGGGTCCGCGTCGCTCGAGGCTGATGGCTCGCTCTGCGATCAGCTCCGCGGCCTCCAGGTAGCGCTCTAGCGTGAGCTCCGAGACGGAGAGGGCCTCACCGACCGTGTCGAAGCCGTGGCCGACGGTGTCGGCTGGGAAGAAGCTCTCGGCGTCGAACTCCACCCCGAAGAGATCCCGCACGGTGTTCTCGTACTCGACGGCGTTGAGGCGGCGCAGCACCACCTCTCCTGGCGGAGCGGTCTCAGGATCGACCGCGCCGAACTCCCGCGCTATCCAAGCCAAGGCGGCATCCACCTCGGCCTGGGGCGGCGGCTCCTGGGACTTC
>JAKVCE010000057.1 GCA_022447405.1 Planctomycetota bacterium
CCCTCCCCCCTGGCCTCGCCGGGGGCCACCGGGGGCGGGCCCCCCACGGCGGCTTGGGGGGGGGGTTCCACCCCCGGGTTTACCCCCACGACGCGGTAGTTGCTCGTGTGGACCTTCAAGAGGAGGCCCGTGTTCTCAGAGAGCTTCTCGGCGTAGTCCGAGAGGCGCGTGCGGTTCGTCGTGCCAGCCTCCACGAGCTTCGCGCCCGCGCGCTCCATCACGGCCGGCACGCGGAAGGAGCCGCCGATCTCGACGAGCTCGCCGCGGCTCACCACCGCCTCGCGGTTCCGCGCGAAGGTCGACAGGACGAGCATCACCGCGCCCGCGCAGTTGTTCACCACGATCCCAGCCTCAGCGCCCGTGAGCTCACAGACGAGAGAGGCCAGGTGGTCGTCGCGGCGGTTGCGCTGGCCCGTCTCGCGGTCTACCTCGAGGACGCAGTAGCCAGACGCCGCGCGGCGCATCGCCTCGGCAGCCTCCGGGTGCACCGGGGCGCGACCGAGGCCTGTGTGGAGGACGACGCCCGTGGCGTTCACGACCGGGACGACCCCGGCCCGAGCTTCGGTCGCCAGGCGCTCCGTGAGCGCGGCGGCGGCTCCCCCAGCGGCGAGGGCTTCGGAGAGGCTCTCCGCGTCGAGGCGGCCCTTGCCGATCTCGGCCCGCCAGCCGTCGAGGATCTCGCCCAGGGCGCGCACGAGGCGCTCGTGGGGCATGTTGGCGCCTGCCTGGGCCACGGCCTCGTCCCTCAGGAGCTCGTCCACAGAGGGCAGGAGACGGAAGGCGGCCTGGCGCGCGTCAGAGTTCGGGGAAGACATGACATCCGAAGACTACTACGCAGCAGTACACTCGTGCCATGTCGTCTGTCACGACCTCCCAGAATTGGAAGCTACGAGAGCTCGATACCGCCCTCGGAGACGAATTGGCGCGGGGTACGGGCCAGCCGCCGCTCGTAGGGAGGCTCCTCACCGCCCGAGGAATTGAGCGCCTCGAGGCCGCCCAGACGCACCTCCAGCCCAACTTCGCCGGCCTCCACGATCCCGGCACCTTGCCCGGCATGGAGGCCGCCACAGCGCGCCTGGCGCAGGCCATCGAGGACGGTGAGACCATCCTCATCCACGGGGACTACGACGTGGACGGGGCGACCGGCACCACCATCCTTGTACGCCTCCTCCGGCTTCTCGACGCGAACGTGGTCTGGCACATCCCCAACCGCTTCACCGACGGCTACGCCTTCGGCGACCACTCCATCCGGAAGGCCCAAGAGACCGGCGCGACCCTCGTCATCAGCGTCGACAACGGCACCTCCAGCCTCGAGACGATCACCGAGCTCAAGGAGCTCGGCATCGACACCATCGTCACCGACCACCACGAGCCACCGACCGGCGACCTCCCGCCCGCCGTCGCGATCGTGAACCCGAAGCTCCCGGACTCCGAGTATCCCTTCCGCGAGCTCTGCGGCGGCGCCGTCGCCTTCAAGCTCGCCTGGGGCCTCTGCCAGAGGATCAGCGGCGCAGAGCGCGTGCGCCCAGAGCTCGCCGACTTCCTCCGAGACAGCATGGCCTATGTCGCCATCGCCACCTTCTGCGACGTCGTCCCCCTGGAGGACGAGAACCGCATCCTCGCCCACTTCGGCCTGCGCTCCCTCGCCGGCACGAACATCGCAGGCCTGCGCGCGCTGCTCGAGGTCTCTGGCCTCGACGACGGGCGCAAGCTGCGCGGCGACCACATCGGCTTCCAGGTCGGCCCGCGCATCAACGCCCCCGGACGGCTCGAGACCTCGGCCAAGACCGTCGAGGTCCTCCTCTCCGATGACAAGGACGAGGCGCGGCGACTGGCGAGGGCGATGGAAGAGCTGAACCGGACCCGCAAGGAGATGCAGACCGCGATCTCCCAAGAGGTGGTGGAACTCGCGGGCGAGCTCGGTCCCGCGAGCGAGGCGCCCGTCGCCTTCCTCGCCCGCGAGAGCTGGCACCAAGGCCTCGTCGGCATCGTCGCAGCCCGCGTCGCCGAGACCCTCAACCGGCCCTCCTTCATCGCCCACATCGAGGGCGACGAGACCGTCGGCAGCGTCCGCTCCGTCCCCGGGGTCGACGCCCTGGAGATCTTGCGCGGCGCCGAAGGGATCTACACCAAGGGCGGCGGACACGCGGCGGCTGCGGGCTTCACCGTGCCCACCGAGAAGATCGACGAGATGCGCGCGGCGCTCTACGCCAAGACCTTCGAGCTCTACCCCGGCGGCGTCTTCCCCGAGCGCCCGCTCTGGATCGACGCCGAGCTCGACATCACCGAGGTCAACTCCGAGAACATCCTCTGCCTCGACGCCCTCGAGCCCTACGGGCAAGGGAACGAGGCGCCGGTCTTCGTCTCCCGCGACCTGCGCCTCGCCGAGCCGCCGCGGATCATCGGCGCGGACAAGACCCACCTCATGCTCAAGTTCAGGAGCGGCAGCTACACCATCAAGGCCATGGCCTTCGGCATGGCGCACCGCTTCGACGAGCTCGAGATGGGCCAGCCCATCCACGCCGTGTACCGCCACAGCTGGAACACCTTCCGCGGCCAGACCAACCTCGAGCTCCAGCTCATCGACTTCGCCTGCGGGACATGCCCCCTCGACTGATCCTCCTCGCTGGGCTCTTAGGAGCGGCCTGCGCCGTGACCGAGCCGACGGCAGAGCGCGCGGTCCAGAGCCAGGGCGCCGCCTCCACCGGGGCCGCCGCGCCAGGCGCGAAGATCGTCCACATGGAGATGCGCTACGAGGTCGAGGCGCCGGGCGACACCCAGCGCGCGCGCTTCCTCCTGCTCGTGCCGAAGGACCTCCCAGGCAGGCAGCGGGTCCAGAGCCTCGAGTGGATCCTCCCGCCCACGAAGACCTACGAGCGCGCAGGCGGCCTCGAGGCCGAGTGGATCTTCGATGAGCCCAAGGGGAGCTTCGAGCTCGGCTGCGTCCTCAGCGTGGAGCTCTCCCCCTTCGACCTCTCGCGCCCGAGCGTGGACATCGAGACAGACCCCGTCGTCCTCGACACCTACCTGCGAGACGAGGAGTTCCTGGAGAAGCACACGCCTCGCGTAGCGCGCGCAGCGAGAGAGCTCGCGCCGACGAAGGCCGAGGGCCTCGAGCTCTTGCGCGCGCTCTTTGGAGGCACCCTCTTCGAGCTCGAGAACCACGGCTTCATCAAGGCCGAGCGCGGCGCGAACCGCGCCCTCAAGATGGGCGGCGGCGACTGCACCGACTTCTCAGACGTCCTGGTCGCCCTCTGCCGCGGCCGCGGGCTCCCGGCGCGCCACGTGCGCGGCATGCTCGCGCGGCCCTTCTCGGCTGAGGACACCCCCAAGCACTCTTGGGTCGAGGTGCACCTCCCCGAGCGAGGCTGGGTCCGCGTCGACCCCTTCTTCACCAAGCTCGAGCACACGAGCTTCGAAGAGCTCCCCAACCAGTACGTCTCGGTGAGCTACGACCGCAACGAAGAGGTCGAGAACTTCTGGCGCTACTGGTACTGGGGTGACGCCATCACCGTCACGGAGCGCCTCGACCTCGGCCACGGGACCTGGACCGAGACCGTCGGACCGCAGAAGGACTGAGCGGTCGGCCGCGCAATGAAGACCGCACTCCTCTCGCTCCCCCACGGCTCGCTCGGCGGCAACCGCACCACCGCGCTGCGCTGGGCCAAGCTCCTGCGCGAGCTCGGCTGGCACGTCGCCCGCGCCTCCGTGCGAGAGCAGCCCGAGGCGCAGCTCGTCCTCGCCCTGCACGCGGCCCACACCCGAGAGGAGGTGGAGGAGCTCCTCAGGCTGCACCCGGCGGCGAAGCTCGTCGTCGCCTGCACGGGCACGGACCTCTACGAAGCCCGCGAGGAGTCCCAGCCCCTGCTCGATCGCGCTGACAGGGTGGTCGTCCTCCAAGACCGCATGCTCGCCGAGCTCAGCGAGCCCCAGCGAGCGCGGGCGCGGCTCATCTACCAGTCCGCTCCAGCCCTGGAAGACCCTCCCAGCCCTCCCTCAGATCACCTGCGCGTCGCCCTCATCGCCAGCGTCCGTCCGGTGAAGGACCCGCTGCTCGCGGCGCGAGCAGCGCGCATGCTCCCCGACACCTCCCGGGTCCGGATCGTCCACCTCGGCGAAGCCATCGACCCGGCCCTCACAGAGGAGGTGCGGCGGGAGTCCGCGGAGAACCCGCGCTATGAGTGGCGCGGCCACGGCTCAAGGCTCGAGGCGCTGCGGCTCATCGCGGGCTCGCACGCTGCCCTGCTGCCCTCCAAGAGCGAGGGCGGCGCGAGCCTGATTACGGAGGCCCTCGCGGCCGGCACCCCCATCCTCGCGAGCGACGCGCCCGGGAACGTCGGGCTCCTCGGCGAGGACCACCCCGGGCTCTTCCCACGGGGCGACGCAGAGGCGCTCAGCGAGCTCCTCGATCGCGCAGAGTCTGAGGAGGGCTTCCTGCAGATCCTCCGTGAGCGCTCAGGAGAGCGCGCCTGGATCGCCTCCACCGACCGCGAGCGGGCGGCGTGGCAAGAGCTCCTCGCAGAGCTCTTCTGAGGCCCAGCCCTCTTTCAGGGGGTCCGAGTGCCGTGACTCACGGTGCCGGTGTTGCCGAGACCGCCGCCGCGGTTGCCGGGCGTGCCGGTGCGACCAGAGTTGCTGCCGACGCCGCCTGTCACCTTCTCACCGTCTGTGATGTAGCGGATCTGAACTCCGACAGTGGCCGCGTTCGAGGTCGCGCCGACGTCGTCGTTCACCGTGTAGGTGAAGGTGTCCGTCGTCGCCACCACGCCGGCGTTCGGCGTGTACGTGACAGAGCCGTCAGCGTTCACGACCACCGTGCCTTTACCCGGCGCATCTATGACCTGTACAGAGCCCGTGTCTAGCGAGCCGTCCGGGTCGTAGTCGTTGTCGAGCACGCTGATCGTGATCGCTGCGTCCTGCTCGGTGATGACCTCGTCATAACCAGCCGTCGGGATCAGGTTGACGTGACCACCGATGCGCACGTGCAGAGTCGCCGCGTTGGAGGGCGCGCCGCAGGTGTCGTAGACGATGTAGGTCATGGCGTCCGCGTCGTCGAGGAGGTCGTCATTCGGGATGTATGTGATCGAACCGTCGGCGTTGACGGACGCGGTGCCCTTGTCCGGGGTGTCCACGATCTCGACTGTCGTCGGATCGAGGTTCCCGTTCGGGTCCCAGTCATTCTCCGTGACGTCTACGGTGACCGCTGTTTGCGGGTCCGTGTCAGCGTCCTCAGAGACCGCCGTCGGGATCTGGTTCTGGGAGCAATCCTCAGGATTTCCAACCGTGAAGCTCGCGCAGCCCGTCTGGCCGCCAGGGTTCGTGAGGCAGATCTCGTAATAGCCCGCGGGCACGTCGTCAAAGATGTCCTCGGGCACGACAAGGGTCTGGTAATCCTCAGAGACCCAAGAAGCATCGACCTCTCCTCCATCGGAGTAACCACCAGGTCCGGTGATGGAGCCCTCCATAAGGAGGTTGCCTGCGTAGGCTACAAAGCCGGCGTCAGCGCCCGCCGTCACGACGAGGCCTACCCCTTCTTGGTGCTCCGCCGTGAAGTCGAGCGAGTCCGGCAGCGGGTTGGAGATGTCAGCCACGAACAGCATCGAGCTGTCGGCCTGGTCCCACACGCGATCAGCGATCTCCGCCGCGTCCTGAGTCCCCCACCAGTTGCCGACCATGTTCACTTGGCCAGCTATGACCGAGCTCGTGTATACATCGCAGGAGATGGAGCTGCTCAGGGGGTTCGCCTCATCCGCGACGATCGTGTTGTAGCCGTAGGCGCCCACACTGCCCATGTCGAAGGAGACATCGTAGGCGGCGTCGTCGGTGGTGATGTTGAGCTCCACGACGGCGGAGTTTGAGCTGCCCTCGTTGCCCTGGAAGACGTTGCCACGCAGGACGACATCATGATCCACCTCGGCATCTTCGACTGACACCGAGATAAACACCGCGTAGTCAGAGTTGTCGCTGATGTGGTTGCGCGTGATGACATGCTTAAAGGAGCTGACAGCATCTGCCCCATAGGTGACGGAGTGCGAGACATAGAGCCCTGCCCCGTTTCCCTGCAGTGTGTTCCCGTCCACCAAGAGCTCGTAGTCGTGCGTCCGAGTGTCGTAATGCGTGAAGGAGTTCTCGAGGTAGAGCGCCTCGGCGTCGCAGTTCCTGATGTCGTTGTCGAGCACCCGCCAGTTGCGCTCCATGTTTGAGGACTCGTAATCGTTCAAGAACTCCGCCCAGACCCCAAAGTAAGCGCCCGAGATCTCGTTGCCGGCGATGAGGACATCCTCCTGGTACTCCATGTACTCGTCGACGCCCGTGCTCATGCTGATGGCTGACTGCTGGTTCGTCATCAGCATCTCGTTGTCCGTGATCTGGAGGTCACGGGTGATCAAGCAGGTGTAGCTGCAGTGGAAATAGCCATAGATGCCCCTGTCCACGTTCTGAAAACTGTTGCCCTCGATGACCTCGACAGCGTTGTAGTTGACTTCAGTCCAGATGCTCTCAGACATATAGATGGCAGTCGAGCAGTCGATGAACTCGTTACCGATCACAGAGAGGTTGAAGTCCAAATCCCCACCCTCGTATTGAGAGACCGAGTAATAAAGGCCCACACCACAGTCGCTGAAGGTGTTGTTGTTCAACGACAGGTTCGTCGTGAAGGAGTCCTCCGCAGTGTTATACGAGTCCTTATAGATGAAGGACATCGACAACGCATTACCAGACACACCCATGACGTGGTTGTTGCTCAATACATAGCTGCCCCCATAAGGGTTCCCGTCCACGTCAAGGAGCCCGATCCCGTTCGCGTTGACATTTTGGATGAGGACCTCTCCAGCTCCGCTGTCCAGATCCAGCATGCAATCACTGGTTCCCTGAATGTTCAGCCCGGAGATGAGGATCGGTCCGCTCACGTATTCGTCTGCTTCGAAGAGGTCTGGAGCACCTAACAAGGTCTCTTCAAAATAGCCCTGGACGATCGTCGCGCTCCCGTCTCCAGGGCCGCTGATCGTGATGCCCATGGCATCGTCCTCATCGATCCGGATGGGAAAGTCCTCTCCGGCGTCTACGTCGTAGGTCCCTGCACCGACCATGATCGTGGGGGCCTGTCCGCCAGCTTGACTGACGGCGTGCGTGATCGTGCGCCAGGGGTTGGCCTCGGAACCGTTGCCCGTGCCGTCATCACCGGAGCCAGAGACGTAGTACGTCCCACCACCCACTGCGGAGGCGAAGGCTCCCGGAGAGCCGATGCAGAGGACGAGGGCGGGGAGGATGAGCAGACGCTCACAGAGCGCGCGGAGCTTGCGATGAATCATGGTGCGGTTCCCTGATGTATCGAGAGTCCCGCTGAGCACATCCCAGCGGGCCGCCCAGATTAGAGCAACTTCCTTTATTTGCCTTAATTAAAGGCCAAAACAACGCAATTTAAGGCCCTGGGCGCCTTGTGTACGCGATGTGAGGATGAGGGCCTGCTATGCCCCTAACAGGCCTATAGGCGCTCTTTGGCCCACTCCAGGGCCTCATCCCGCTCGACGCGCGCCTTGACCCGCTCAGGATCGATGGCGATGGCCGCGTCCATGTGAGCAGCCGCTGGCTCCGCCTCCCCCATCAGGTGAGAGAGCGCAGAGGCTTGCAGCAGGGCCGGCAGAGACTCCGGCTCCAGCTCCAGCACCCTCAAGACCATCTCACGGGCAGGCCCATAGTCCTCCGCCTGGCGCAGCGTCCCTGCGCCCAAGAGGAGCGGCTCCACGGCCTCCGGCCTCAGCCTCGCCGCGAGGGTGAAGAGCCCGGCGGCGTCCTCAAGCTTGCCTTGTCTGCGAAGGCAGAGCCCTAAGTTGAAGACAGCGCTGTAGTCCGTGGAGTCCTCTGCGAGCGCCTTCCGGTATTGCTTCTCCGCTGCCTCCACCTGGCCGGCCCGCTCATAGACGTTACCGAGGTTCACCAGCGTCAAGACATGGTGCGGGTCCACCGTGAGCGCCTTGCGGTACGCACGCTCCGCGAGCGCGGGCTTCTTCAGGGTCTCGTAGACGACCCCGAGGTTGTAGTGCGCCTCGATCGCGACCGGGTCGAGCGCCGCGGCCTCCTTGAACGCCTCGGCTGCTTCTTCCTCCTCCTCTGCCTGGTGGTGAGTGTTACCGATGCCCACCCACGCCTTGGCGCAGCGGTCATCGACCTCGAGCGCCTTCGCATAGAGCTCCATCGCCCGCGCAGGATCCTCATCGTCAGCGGCAAAGTCCGCCTCCCTCACCCAGGGGAGCGGATCCTCCGGGTCGTGCGTCTTGGCTCTCTCTAGGTGAGCCTCCCAACCCTCCTTGCCGACCTTGCGCTCGAGCTCTGCTAGGCGGACCCACGAGGAGGTCCTCACCCCTGGCAAGAGCACGCTCTCTTCTTGCAGCTCGAGCGCCTCTTCATAGCGCTCCTGCTGCATCAAGACGCCCACGAGCGCGCTCCTTGGGAGCGTCGACCCCGGGTCTTCTTCGAGGACCTGACGCAGGGCGATCTCAGCCTCCTCGATCTGACCGAGGCGCACGAGCTGGTTCGCGAACTGCGCCTTCTCCCAGTTGTGGACGCGGTCCTTCGGGTCAGCGAGGTCGCTCTCCTCCAGCTCGAGCTCGCCTTCAGCGCTCCAAACATAGCCCAAGGCCGCCAAGGCCTCGCGCGCATCTGGGTCCATGCTGCGGATGTCATCACCGCGCACATCGACCTCACCCACCGAGAGCAAGTGCTCGAGGATCTTGCGCGAGTTGTCGGCGAGGTCCGCGCGCTCCTCGAAGACGTTGTTCACCTGCTTGAAGTCCCGCATGACGTCGTACAGCTCCTCGCGCGGCGCGCGGACGTAGCGGTACTGGTCATCACGGATCGAGCGCAGATCTGCCCACCCGTGGTTGTAGAGCGGGTTCATGGACTCGGAGTAGGCGAAGGAGGGCTCAGGCTTCGCGCCCTCGATCAGCATCGAGCGAGCCACAGAGCGACCGTCCACGGCGACATCCGCCTCGACGTCCAAGAGCTCAAGCGCCGTCGGGAACATGTCGATCGCGCTGACGACCTCACGGATGCGCTTGCCCTGATCGAGCTTGGGGTGCATGGAGATCCAAGGCACATGCGTCGTCGCGTCGTAGATGAAGATGCCGTGGGTCGTCTCGCCGTGATCGCCGAAGGCCTCACCGTGATCGCTCGTCATCATGACGAGCGTCTCATCCAGCATCTGCCGCTCCGCGAGCAGGGAGAGCAGCTCACCGA
>JAKVCE010000570.1 GCA_022447405.1 Planctomycetota bacterium
CCGTGTGCACAGGCGACCTCGCGTCACGATCCTCACGACGGGAGATGAGCTCGTCGCTCCCAGTGAGAGACCTGGCCCGGGAGAGATTCGCGAGGGGAATACCCTGCACCTCGCCGCGATGGCGAGCGCGGCGGGCGCGGAGGTCGTGAAGGTCGGACTCATCACTGATGATGAGGACGCCCTCGCCGAGGCCTTCGAGGAAGCCCTCGATGGCTCGGACGCGCTCATCACGACTGGCGGCGTCAGCATGGGCAAGTACGACCTGGTGGGCGCGGCGCTCGAGCGCGTCGGCGCTCAGAAGCTCTTCCACAAGATCGCGATCAAGCCTGGCAAGCCGGTCTGGTTCGGTCGGCGGGGGAGCGCCTTGGTCTTCGGCTTGCCCGGCAACCCGGTGTCTTGCCTGGTGACCCACGAGGTCTTCGTCCGGCCCGCGCTCGCGCGCATCGGCGGGTGTGAGCCTGAGGTCGATGAGCGCGCGGCGCTCGGGGTCTGGAGAGGGGGAGACACCCGCACGAACCCGCGTCAGCAGAACATCCCCGTGCTCGTGGAGCAGTCCGAGGACGGTGTGACCGAGCTCCGGAGCATCCGCTGGAACTCTTCGGCGGACGTTGTCGCGCTCACCACGGCGGAGGGGCTCATGGTGATCCCGCCCGATGAAGTGGTGCGTGAGGGGGACGTCGTTCGTTACCGTCCTCTGGCATGAGCCCTCAAGCGTCCAGCCCCCGTGAGCTCGCCGCCCTCCCGCGGCTCCTGTTCGCAGCGCTCGGCTGGACGATCCTCATCTCGCTCGGGCCCGGCGGCTTTTACGGGCAGGAGCCGCACCCGGCGGCCCTCCTCGGGGTGACAGTGCTCGCGCTCGTCTGCGGCCGTCCCGGCCCACACGCCTTCACGGTCGAGTGGTTGGTGTCTGCCTGCGCGGCCGCGGTGCACCTCGAGTGGATCCGGCACGTCTTCGGCCCGGCCCTCATCATCTGCGGCCTGATCTACGGCTTCCACGGAGCGCTCTTCGGGCTCCTCTTGCGGCGGGTGCAGCGCGGGAGGCCTTGGGCGGTCGCGGTCCCCGTCGCCTGGTGCGCGATGGAGGCCCTGCGCTTCCTCGTCCCTGTGCCCTTGGGGATGCGCTGGATCCAGCTCGGCCACCACGCGATCAATGTGGAGGAGATCGTCGGCGCCGCGCGCGCCGTTGGACCCACCGGGATCTCCTTCGCGATGGCCGCGATCGCTGGGCTCCTCTTGGACGCCATCCGGCGTCGAGTCAGCTTGGGGGCGGTCTTCGCGGGGATCGGACCGGTCGGACTTCTGCTCCTCCTCTCTTCTCAGACCCAACCACCAAAGAGCGTCAGCGGGCCCATGGTGCTCTTGGTCCAGCCCTCGGTCTCGCAGGCTCGAAAGCAGCGCCCGACGAATCCGATGGCGCTTTTCCGGCAGCAAGTGGACCTGACCCTTGAAGGGATGAGCTCCTTGAAGGAGGCCGGCCGGAGACCCCCGGACTTCGTCTGTTGGGGTGAGACGATGCTCACCTTCCCGCTCGTCG
>JAKVCE010000571.1 GCA_022447405.1 Planctomycetota bacterium
GTGCAGATGCCAATCGTCAGGACGCCTTATGGTCAGTTCGTCAGTCACCTGTAGCTCCTACCCCCGCTGGCCGGTCGCACTTGGTCTGCGCCTACGATGCGCCTTAGCAGGGTAGACAGCAAGGCCCCGAGGACGCAGCCCCTCCTCCCAAGGCTTGCCTCTCGCTTGAGTCTCGACGTATAGTCAGCCTGTCTCTGGAGGGACGAGGTGCGGGATGAGGGAACCAGCGCTATGAAATCTGCCGTCGTCTGCGGTGCGGGTGGCTTCATTGGTCATCACCTGGTGCGTAAGCTCAAGGGCCTCGGTTATTGGGTCAGAGGGGTAGACCTCAAAGAGCCCGAGTTCTCTCCCACCGACGCAGACGAGTTCCTCCTCCTCGACCTCCGCCAGCCCGAGCTCTGTCGCCAAGCCCTCGCGCCGAGCGGGACCGCCTCGGCTGAGCCGATTCAAGAGGTCTACCAGCTCGCCGCGGACATGGGCGGCATGGGGTTCATTCACAGCGCTGAGTGCGAGATCATGGTCAACAGCGCCCTGGCCAACCTTCACATGATCCAGGCCGCGGCGGACGCCAAGGTCCACAGCTATTTCTTCTCCTCCTCAGCCTGCGTCTACTCCGACCAAGCCCCGGGCAGCGACTTGATCGATGAGGAGGGCGCCTACCCCGCCCTGCCCGACAATGAATACGGCTGGGAGAAGCTCTACGCCGAGCGCGTCGCCTTGGCCTTCGCGCGGAACCACGGCCTGCGGGTGCGCATCGCCCGCTTTCAAAACTGCTACGGACCCGAGGGGACCTGGGAGGGCGGCCGAGAGAAGGCACCCGCGGCGATCTGCCGGAAGGTCGCCGAGGCGAAGCCGGGGGAGCGCATCCCGGTGTGGGGCGATGGGAGCGCTCTGCGGGTCTACACCTACGTCGATGACATGGTGGAGGGTATTGTTCACCTCATGCGCTCGGCGGAAGAGCGCCCCACCAACCTCGGCGGGACCGAGATCACCTCGGTCACCGAACTGGCCCAGGCCGTCATCGAACTCTCCGGGAAGGACCTCGGCATTGCATACGTGGACGGCCCCGTCGGCGTTCAAGCGCGACATCACAGTATGGAGCGGTGCCAGGCCATCGGCTGGCACACGCGCTGGTCCTTGCGGGAGGGCCTGGCCGTCCTCTACCCCTGGGTCAAGGCGCAGGCCGAGCGCAACCAAGCTGGGAGCTGAGGCAAATGAACGCATCCCCTGGGAGCCGTATGAGCTGCACCCGCCGGGCGTGCAAACCCGTCTCGCGCTCGACGCGGATGCTGGGCAAAATGCACCCTTGGACGTGTTCAAGTCCTCGGGCGTTGGCGGGGGCGCCGGCACGACCTCTCATCGACTGGCCGAACTTCCTCGTCGTCGGGGCATCACCATCGGGCAGGCGCCCACCGATCGCCAACTTGCTCCACCGCGGCTGGGCGCATGGCTGCGTCTAGCTGCCCTTCTCGGCGCCCGCAGTGCTGGCGCAAGCCGTTGGTGAATCAACCGGCTGCAAGTCGCCGCTCATCT
>JAKVCE010000572.1 GCA_022447405.1 Planctomycetota bacterium
TGTGGTTGGAGTCTTGAGAATTCATGGGGCGAGCGGCGCTCGGCTGTGTGACGAGAATAGCGATCCGAGCGCTCCGGCTGAATCCAGACTTGAAGGAGAGGGGGCAGGACGAAAATTGGGAACGCGCCACACCGCGCAGGCAAAAGGGCGTGGTTTCTTTTGACTCAGCCTTTCGGGATTCAGATAAGGAAAGCGAACTCCCTGTCTCGCAGCGTGCGCATTGGCTCTCGCGACGAGAGAGAGGGTCTCACCCACCCTGATCACCTGACCCGCACCCCGACTCGCGCACCCATGGGCAAGTTTGAGAAGCTCGTCGTCCTCGTCGTCCTCTTCCTCCTCCCCCGCATCCTGGTCGTCTCCCTGAACACGGATGAGCCGAAGACCTTGGCCCAGGCCTCCCTCGGAGGTGTTGAGGAGGCCGTGGAGGTCGTGGAGGTCGAGCCCGCGCAACCGCTCGTGTCCTGGGAGGCCCTGGACGTCGACGAGCTGCCTGAGGAGGAGGTCGGACACTCACATCCCATGGAGGAAGAGGTCCTGGACACCTCGACGGCGCTGCTGTCAGGTCAGGTCATGGAGGAGGCGCCGCTCGAGGCCGAGTTCTTGCTCCCTGAGGACCTCATCGGGCTCCCGGAGGGGACGATCCTCACTCAGCCGGTCGGGCTGATGGAGACGCTGGACCCAAACACCTTCTCGATCGCGGTCGGGGAAGACGACACCTACAAGTCCATCGCTCTCGAGTACTACGGCGACGAGGGCTACGCGGGGATGATCCGTCAGGCGAACGATGACCCGATGACGGCGCCCTCTGCAGAGCTGGTCATGCTGCCTGCCTTCGACATGCGCTTGCAGAGGAGAGACCGCGTAGGAGGCAAGTCTCACACGGTCATAAACGGTGACACCTTCACAGGGATCGCGCTCCGGCACTACGGCAACGCGAATCTGTGGAAGAGGATCCACGAGGCGAACAAGGCGAAGTGCCCGACCCCCCTTGACCTGCGGGCTGGCATGACCCTTGTGATCCCCTAGGGCGTGAGCCGCGGACGCGGCGCTCAGTCTCGGATGCGGTAGCGGTCGAGCTTCTTGTAGAGGTGGCTGCGTTGCATGCCGAGGTTCTCGGCGGTGCGCTTGACGTTGCCGTCGTTCTCTTCGAGCTTCCTCCGGAAGAAGAGCGTCTCGCTCTGCTCCTTGAACTCCTCGAAGGTCACAGCGGAGAAGGGGTCCTCACCTGCTGCGGGGGATGACCGCCTCCCGCTGAGCTCAGGGTGAGCGCCTTGCACTTGATCGATGTCTTCGAGGCTGAGCTCTGCTCCTTGCGCGAAGACGGACGCTCCCTCCAAGAGGTTGCGCAGCTGCCGGACGTTGCCGGCCCAATCAGCAGACTGGAGCCGGGCCTCGGCCTCGGCTGAGAGCCCCAGCGGGGCGCGGCCTTGGCGGGCGGCGCTCGCCTCGAGGAAGTGGCGGGCGAGGAGCGGGATGTCCTCGCTCCGGTCCCGCAGGGGCGGGACCACGAGGGGCACGACGTTCAGGC
>JAKVCE010000573.1 GCA_022447405.1 Planctomycetota bacterium
AGATCGCGCTCCGAGGGCGGATCTGTTCCAATATTCGCGCGACTGCCCATGCGGCAGCGAACACAAGAGGACCCCCACCGTGAAGATCGTCTCCTTCTACCGCGGCGCCGACGAGGCGCCCCACACAGGCTGCCTGCTCTCCGAGACAGAGCTCCTCGACTTCTCTCACCCCGCCTGCGAGCTGCCGCAACCATCGGAGCTCCTCGGCTGGTTCGACACCGAGAGCGAGAGCCACAAGTCAGCCCGCGCCCTCGCCGACGAGGTGTGCGCCGACGAGTCCCGCCAGACCGCCTTGCGCGAGGCCGGCGCGATCTCCACGCGCGAAGAGTGCTGCGTCACGGCCCCCATCCCGCGCCCCGGGAAGATCATCTGCATCGGCCTCAACTACCGCGACCACGCCGAGGAGTCTGGGATGGACGTCCCGGAGAGCCCGGTCACCTTCAGCAAGTTCCCCAACTCAGTCATCGGCCCCAACGCCGAGGTCATCATCCCTCCTGGGAGCGTCGAGTCTGACTACGAGGCCGAGTTCGGCATCGTGATCGGCAAGCGCGCGACGCGCGTCTCCGAGGCCGACGCCATGGAGCACGTCCTCGGCTACGTCTGCATCAACGACGTCTCCGCCCGCGACTTCCAGTTCGCGGACGGCCAGTGGCAGCGCGGCAAGTCCCCCGACACCTTCTGCCCCATGGGCGAGGCCGTGGTGACCCGCGACGAGATCGACAACCCCCACGACCTCCGCATCCAGCTGCGCCTGAACGGCGAGACGATGCAGGACTCGAGCACCAACCAGCTCGTCTTCGGCGTGGAGGCCCTCGTGAGCTTCCTCTCCCAGTGGACGACCTTGGAGCCCGGCGACGTGATCCCCACCGGCACGCCCCCCGGCGTCGGCTTCGCCCGCAAGCCTCCCGTCTACATCCAGCCCGGCGACGTGATGGAGGTCGAGATCGAAGGTCTGGGCGTCCTCACGAACCCCGTCGTCGCCTGCGAGAGCTAGAGCAGGCTTCTAGAAGCCAAGCCTCGCCTCGGTCTCCTTCCTGATCGGACCGCTCTTACGCCCCCACAGGGGTCTGCTAAGACACGATCACTCGCCGAAAATGGCGCCGTTACGGCGTTTTGGATAGGTTCTACAGCCTCTGCTGTAGACAGCAGGGGCACACGCCCGGGTACGACAACCGCGCCCCCTTCCCAACGCTCGCCATGACACGGATCACCGCACAGATCTGCCTCGCCCTCTTCGCCTTCTGCTCGCTCAGCCATGCGCAGAGTTGGACCCAACGACCTGGTACAGAAAGCTGGTATTCAAGCATTCCTTCTGGAGGTAGTTGGAACGGAGCACAGGCTGAGGCCGAAAACAAAGGCGGTTATCTAGCCTGCTTTGAAACGGAGGCAGAATGGCTCTGGGTTCGCGACAACCTCGAAGGAAACGGTTCGTGGAGGCATTTTGGACTAACGTTTGATGGCACTACTTACCGCTGGCTCACAGGTACCGAACTTAATTACGGTGCGTGGGAAACCGGT